>CAMLDR010000038.1 GCA_946478775.1 uncultured Flavobacteriales bacterium | reverse complement strand
GTATCAATTTTTCCCAATACCAGGTTACTGTTTGATGATTTTTTGTCGGGATATTACTTCATTTCCAAACTGTAATTCCAATAAATAAATTCCCGAATTCCATTTTAAAGTCTCAATATCAAACTTTTGACCAATGACATCTCCCTGTGTAACTACTGATCCGTTCATAGTAATCACGCGATAAAAACACCCCTGATACCCCGTTTTCACGAGTGCATGTAGCAGATCTGAACAAGGGTTGGGATATAAATCCAGGTTTATTTCAGGTTCGTCCAGGTCCAAAAAGAAAATACAATCCGGAGTCTCCGGTTCGGGAAAGTACTTTTGTTCGTTCTGACTGTAGCAGCTTAAACGGTGGCTGACGTTATAGGGTTTTTCCAATTCCTGCAAAAAACCGGCGGAACTGCCTATTCCTTCTATTAACTGATCTACGTAGTTACTTCCGCTAATGGCGAACACTTTCCAGTAAGTTCCGCCATGAACCAAAACAGAATCAATACCCGCAACTGTGAGGGTTTGAAATTGAAGCAGTTCATTGAAGGGAAGTGTATCTCCGACTGACAGGTCAAAGTCATAAAGCAGATACTCTCCTGAACCTGGCCCTGCGCGGAAAAAAATCTGTTTTCCAACCGAACGAACGTAGCCTCTCAACAATGAATCAGCTGATTGAATTCCGTTGCAGAACGGGTAAGGGTCCTGGTCCGATTCCCACCCAAACAGCAGGGTATACCGCTCAAATAAGGGGTAATAAGTCAAGGTATCAACGTTCACCGGAGTTCCCAGGAACTGATTGCGGTCCATGTTTTTCACACAGGGATATTCATGTGCGTTTTGTGTCTCGATTTTCCAAACGGGTTGTTGATCAAAATAGGTGTTTTGCTGCCCGGAAACAAACTGGAACCATCCGGATAAAACCACCAAAACGAATCTATTCAGCTTCCATTTCATGCATTAAATATAAGGCAAATATATTGACTGACGGAAAGGCGAAAACAGAATATGTTCTGATCCGGAATTGTCTTTAAACCCCACTGAATGATCAAACCGTCCCCATTTTTCAGCTAAACAAGTTCGCGTCTTTTTGCTCTTTTCCAGCCGAGCCTGTTCTTTTTGAAAAGGTAGGTTTGTTTGATTTTCGCACGTGAGCGTCCATCTTTTCCTTTCATTTTCAGGTTTTTCGCTTTGTTCTTTTCAATGTAATACCGTTCATTCCTGATATAGCACAATTCGAAACCATCCCGGTAAATCATTCCGTACCAGGTATTTCCACCTCTTCTCTCCAGCGGGACAAATAAATCGAAATCCGGATGGTAATAGCCGATCTGATCGATGTCTTTTAATTTGACCTTTAATTCAATTTCACCTGCAGGCGCTGCAATCGTGTAATCCGACAGGTAGAGCAAACAAGCATTCGGAGAAACGGAGTCCCTGTTCAAAAACTGATTTAAAATTCTTTTCGCTTTGTCTTTATACAAATACCATTCTTTGTCAATCGAAAAATAACTGATCACTGTTTCCACCGTATTTGGGAATACGACCGTATCATTAAACAGCCGCTCCGATTTACGCTGCGGATCATGCAGAAAAAAAGACTTGCCGGTTTGCGATTCTTCCGGGAAAATCAATTTCAGTGCGGGATTGTAAATATCTAAAAGGTCACAATTAATGTTCCGTGCAAGTGAACAGAATCTTGCAATATGAGCAACCGAATCATAAATAATGGTATCGCCCAGCAGTCTCCAGTTATCATTCCCGGATTGTTCCACCAGTTCAAACAATTTTACCCGGTCATTCCAAAAAGGCGCAGGCACTTCCATACAGGTTTCAATCTTGCTTCGTGCTGCTTCGGGAATGGATGCACAGGTATCGATGTCGAATAACACCATTCCGTAGGTCACCAAACGCTCTCCTTTGTCCGTTACCAGGTCAATGCCATTCGCATTGGCTTCATTTTCAGTTTCCAGGAATTTTATTTTTGGCTTTAATGCGCAAATGCCACAATCACCGAAGGAAGCAATATCTCTTTTGACCAGCACTCCGGACGATGATTTGAAAACCACATCACTTCTTTCCATCGGAGTCAGGTAAATATCCACACGTCGTTGAAAAGCAGCATACTTGTTCTGTAAATTAGAATTAAAATCTTCTCCCTCATTAAAGGTCCGGATCTCTTTGGGAACAATTCCGCTGTATTTAAAATGCCCTAAAACAGCATCAATCCGGCTTTGGGAAAGCTTTCGGTTGTAATCATCGGTGTGAGCAGTATCCGTGTATCCGTAAACCTCCAGGACAAAATCCGTTCCATGCAGGGTTTTGATCAAACTATCAAGCGTGAATTGACTTTCAGATTTTAGTTGAGATTTATTCAGATCAAAAAACACGCTGCTTGATTTACAGAAATCCTGGGCATACCCGTTTGAAACACTTAAAAACAGGATGAAAAGAGAAAATAGGTACTTCATGGAAAAAGATGTCGAAGTAATAGGAAGGTAAACACTTTTTAATGGAGAATGACAATGTTAAAATTGAAAAGAAACATTAAGCCTCAATTGTCCATTTTGCATTTTCAATTTTACTCCACGCGAATCAACGTTTCATCCAATGCTTCCAATCCGTGCTGTGCCACCAATAATTTCAACTGACCGATGTATTGTGCGGTTTCATGCAGCGATTTGAACAGGAGGGGAGTGAGCCATTCCATATTGTCCTGAAGTCCCTGGTTGAATTGCAGGAAGACATTCATCCATTGTTTGTAATTATCACGCTCTAATGATTCCCAATACATTTCGGGAAGTACATCGTTCAAATCCGATTCTATTTCCAGGTCCAAAATTCCGGCAACGGCAATGTGTTGCGAATTGATCAATTGGGAAACCGCCACTTTAATATCCCAGGGAATATCGGCGTCATTTTTCGTCAAATGAGCAATCCAGCTCAAATTCAATTGATGGATATAGGAAAATCGCTGCTGGAAAAAATCGAGCATTTACAACTGTTTCAAAGAGGAAATGGTTGCTTTTGGGTCAGCACTTCCGAACACAAAACTTCCGGCAACCAAGGCCTGGGCACCGGCATCAACCAATAGTTTTCCTGTTTCGGTATTTACTCCGCCGTCCACTTCAATGATGGCTTTGGAACCGGTTTTCGCGATCAATTCTTTGGTTTGTTTTACTTTTTCAACCGCCTGGTAAATAAACTTCTGTCCACCAAATCCCGGGTTTACAGACATGATCAATACCAAATCCAGATCGGCAATCACATTTTCCAAAACGGAAACAGGCGTATGCGGATTCAATGCTACTCCGGCTTTCATTCCGGCTTCATGAATGGCTGCGATGGTTCGGTGTAAATGCGTACACGCCTCGTAATGAACCGTCAGAATATCCACACCTGCTTTCGCAAAGTCGGAAATAAACTGGTCCGGATTTACAATCATGATATGGCAGTCGATGGTCTTTTTTGCCACTTTTTTCAAAGCCGAAATAATTGGAAAACCAAAAGAAATATTCGGAACAAAAACTCCGTCCATTACATCCACGTGAAACCAATCTGCTTCACTTTGATTGATTAATTCAAAATCGCGTTCCAGGTTTCCAAAATCGCAGGATAGAATAGAAGGGGCAATGATAACTGACATAAAAGTATTTTACACAAAAATACTTTAATTCAAAATGTAAAATGCAAAATTGAAAAGTTGGCAGGATTCTTATTTCAAAAGACATCTCCGTTTCTTTCAGATTTTATTCTGTAATTCCAGATTAAACCTAAAATCAGATTCGCTAAGGCATAAAAGCTAAAGAGTACCATTTCCAAGGGACTTGACAGAAATCCGACCAGCACGCACAAAACTGAGATGATCCCCGGCGTAATGAATTTAACTTCGGTGGATACCTGAGGAAAAAAATAAAAAAGATTGATGATGGCCCCGGCTACTAAAGCTAATCCTGTTCCAACAAACATTAAGATCATCAAATATGTATCACCCATGGATAGCACCAATGATAGGATTATTCCGCCAATGAATAAAAAAAACAATGTCAGCAGATAATATTTGACAATACGTTTATTCATCCAATCCCTATCTGTTAAATTCTCAATACTTGTTTTAAAAGAATTCCATTTTCAAATATCAATTCACTTTCGAATAGACCTTCATCATTTTGAGGTAATTCTTATCGCGTTCGTACACATCCGGGTAGAAAAGCAGGTTTCCTTTTTCATTTGTAACAACGGTGATATAGTCAACCTGCAGGGGAATTGGTTTTCTCAAGGGGATGGAAAAATGTTCTGCGCGGGCAATCAAAGTATCCAGTGAATCGCGTGTCATTTTTTGCCTGTCGTCACGCGTAAGAATGAACCTCGCTAAGGAATCGGGCATGTCACAGCGCATACAGCCGTGTGAATAGGCACGAATGTCTTTATTGAAAAATCCTTTGGACGGTGTGTCGTGAATGTAGACTCCGTATTTATTGTTGAACTCGAATTTCACCAGTCCGAGCGCATTGTCGTTTCCGGGTTCCTGTCTCACCCTGAAAGGGAAGTTTTTTTCTTTGTATCGTTTCCAGTTGATGGTTGTAGGGTCAATTTCCGTTTCTCCGCGGTATACTTTGTAATGATTCTTAGCTGCATAACCCGAATTGCGCTGAATAGCGGGTAAAAATTCTTTACTGGCTATGGATTGCGGCTGTGTCCAGTAAGGCAGGGAAATGATAGCCCGTAATTTGGAACTTAACTGAGGCGTTTGGTTTTCCGGTTTTCCAACGACCACGCGGTGCTCCGACAGTAAACTATCATTATAGAACAAACGCAGCTTGTATTCCGGAATATTTACCCACAAGTAACGGTCAGGGAACGGTGCGCGCCATCTCCATCTTTCCATGGATAAAATGGCCCGGTGACATTTATAACGTTCTGATTCGTCGAGTGCTTTCCGGGTATAAATTCCAATTACACCATCCGGTTTCAAGCCATTGTCTTCCTGAAGACGGGCCATTGCATCCCAGAAAGACTCCTCGTCTGTCTTTTTCGGGTCGAGGTAGCCTTTATCGATCAAAGATTCTTCAGCCAGTTCCAAACAGCGCAGTGAATCTTCCACCAGTGCCGGAACTTCAAAATGAATGGTTGAAAGTTTCTTTTTGAATGCGTATTGGAATAGCCCTTTTGCCAAAGCCCGGTATTCTGGTCTTGCAGGTCCCATCTTCGCCAGCCAGGTTCCCCATTTTTTAACGGTATCCATTTGCGCCACTGATTGGTTTAGTGATTTCAAATCGATAGAAACAATTGGTCTGTAAGCATTTAAGGCTGTGTCCAGAAATCCTACTTTTAAATCGTGCTGCAATTGCGCCAGGCGGGCTGTCAGCAGGAATTCCTGAATAATGGACGTAGTTGAGAGGGAATCCCGCTTGAATTTAAACAATCTGTTATCGGGTAATCCGAGTGCACACGGGTAATCCAGTAATTCTTTCCATTTCACCCCTTTTCCTACCAGCATGGAGTCATTTGCCCAAACCGGCCTGAAATCACGTGCTTTATAGAATGCGTAAACGGAATCTTTGAGTCCTTCCGGAAATTTCAGTTTTGTTAATAAATCGGACTCAACTGCCAGGGAAATACGCTTTTTCAACGAAATTTCCTGGTCAAAAATGGGATCTGTTTTATCAATTTCAGAACTACATCTGATTAGGGTTAATGCAAGGGAAGTGGTAAGAAATAGTAATAGAACTCTGATAAATTTCATAAATGATCAAAAAATAATGAGCAATTTTACTGCAAGATACTTATTCCTCATAAAATGGAGCCTCAAATTTATTCAACATACATCCTTATCGGAACGATAGTCATTTTCTCCCTGATCGGGTTTAATAACCGGAATTTCCTGGAAAAATACCTATTCAGTCCTTACTGGGTGAAGCACGACCGCGAATATTACCGTTTCGTTTCTCATGCATTTTTACACAACGATATCGGTCACCTTATTTTTAATTGCATTACCCTTTTTTATTTCGGAAGGGTTTTCGAAGATTACCTGAACGTTCTCTATGGCCCATTGATTGGTAAAATTATATTCTGGGCATTTGCACTTATGGCCATGTTTGCTTCCAGTTCCATTGCCTATTTCAGACATAAGGACAATCCGAACTATCGCTCTCTGGGCTTTTCAGGTGTTGGATGCGCCATCTTATTTGCAACGATAATCCTTTATCCGACCATGAAAGTAGGGTTGATCATTCTGCCGATTATGGCACCTGCGTGGGTGTTCGGTTTACTTTACCTGGCTTTTGAAATTTATTCCGACCGGAACAGAAAATCAAATATTGCACACGATGCGCATATATCCGGCGCGGTTTTCGGGATTGTTTTCATTTTAATTACTAATATTGAACAAGTGATTTTTGCATTTCAAAACCTACTTTAAATGAGCGATCAGGAATTATTCGTAAATAACAACGGTAAAATCATCAGTAACACCGGTCATTCCATTACTGCGGGAAACAGAGGTTACACTTACGGAGACGGACTTTTTGAGAGTATCCGGGTAATGAACGGGAAGGCATTAAACCTTTCTCATCATTTTTCACGTCTTGCGGAAGGAGCAAAGGTTTTAAAAATGCGGCTGCCTGCTTTTTATACTACCGAATTCTTCCAGCAGCAAATTGATGAGCTAATCCAGCTGTGTAAAATCACAGAAGGAGCACGCATCCGGCTTTCAATTGATCGTTTAGGTGGAGGAACTTATCTTCCTGACACCAATGAGGTTAGCTATTTCATGGAAATCTATCCCATTGAGCAAAATTTATTCGGGCTGAATGCCAAAGGATTGGAAGTAGATTTGTACCAGGACATCCGAAAAACGAAGAATATCCTTTCCAATTACAAAACAAAGAATGGAATTATTTACGTTTTGGCTGCCATTTCAGCAAAAGAAAAGGGGCTGGACGATATGCTGATCACGAATGACAACGGTCAGATCCTTGAAAGTTCACACAGCAATATTTTCGTTGTGAGCAACGGCGTGCTTTACACACCAAGCCTTTCCGACGGCTGTTTGGCAGGGACCATGCGGATGCAGGTCATCAACCTGGCATTGAAGAACGGCCTGAAAGTTTACGAATGCCCGATCCTTCCTTCCAATTTACTGGTTGCAGACGAAGTATTCTTAACGAATGCGGTTCGCGGAATTACCTGGATTGGCGGATACCGGACGAAGCGTTATTTCAATACGACAGCCCGTAAAATCGTTGCTTTCCTGAATGACGAATGGGACGTTTAATTCCTGCTTATTTTAACTGGAGCGGAGGAAAGGACAGCACTTTAGCACTTTACAAAGTCCTTCAAAATCAGCAATTTGACATCCGGTACCTGCTGACCACTTTTAATGCAGAGGCAGATCGCATTTCCATGCACGGCGTTCGCAGTGAGTTGCTTCATGCACAAGCTGAATCTATCGGAATTCCTGCAAAGAAAGTTCATTTACCCACAAGTTCGGATATGCAGGCATACGAAGCCGTGATGAGCAAAGCCATTCATGAATTGCAATCCGAAGGAATAAGCGATTGTATTTTTGGCGATATTTTCCTGGAAGACTTAAGAAAATACCGGGAAGACAAGCTGAAAGAAGTCCATATTTCGGCACACTTTCCTTTGTGGAAGTTGGATACAAAAGAACTGGTAAAAGAATTCATTGACCTGGGATTCAAAACAATCGTTGTTTGTGTAGATTCATCCAAACTGGACAAAAGTTTTGCCGGGAGAGTGATCGATCATCAATTCCTGGCTGATTTACCTGAGAACGTAGATCCATGCGGAGAAAACGGGGAGTTCCACACTTTTGTTTTTGACGGTCCGATCTTCCAAACGCCCATTCCTTTTCAAATGGGGGAGCAGGTGCTGAAAACGTATACTGCTCAAAACAAAGAAGGCGAAACGGTCGAATACGGATTTTGGTTCCAGGATCTGATTCCGGTTTTAAGCTCTTAAAACAACCGATTTCCCTGCTTGTCGATGAAAAACCAATTCCCGTTTTTCCGTACCAAAGCTGCTCCGTCACTAAAACCATACAAATTCTCATACACATCCGGGAACGCTACTTTTCCTTTTAAATCTAAGAACTGACCTTTTCCTTCGGCAATCACACCAAGAATTCCGTCGCCAGCATGTATCTCATCGTAAACCGCCGGAATGACCAGTTCACCTTTCAGATTGATGCATCCCCATTTACTGCCGATTCGTACCCTTGCCAGGCCATCATAAAAACTATAAACGTTGCTGTATTTCAGCGGAACAGCGACCTTTCCATTTTTATCAATAAATCCATAGTTATCATTGATACTTACAACTGCCAACCCGTCACTGAAATGTGGAAAATTATCGTACAATAACGGAACGACTTCCTGGCCTTTTTTGTTTATAAATCCATGTTTTCCATTTAATTCAACCATCGCCAATCCATCCTGGAAATAAAATATCAGGTCGTATTTTGGCTGAATTACAATGCTCCCCTGCTTATCCAAACAGCCGCTTTTCCCTCCGATCTCAATGGACGCAAGTCCGTCATGGAATGAGGAAACCCCGCTGCAGTTATGAGTAACCGGTTTTCTGTTATTCATTTTATCCACGATGAACCATTGGTCGTTTTCTTTCAACGTTGCTACTCCCTCCGAAAAATCACTGGCATCGTCGCAAATAACAGGGATAATTTCTGTCCCATTTTCATCCACAAAACCCCATTTATCATCCAGCTTCACCTTTGCTCTGCCATTTTGAAAATCGGTTGCAAAATCGTATTTAAAGGGTGTGATCTCTTTCCCGGAAGTATCCATAAAACCGTACATTTCACCCCGCTTTACTCTGGCAAATCCCTCACTAAAATCATGGGCATAGTCGTATTGACACGGAATGGTATTTTTCCCTTTTTTGTCAATGAATCCGTATTTTTTATTCGTTACCACAACGGCAAATCCTTCTTTAAAAGAATAGATGTATCGATAAGATGCTAATGGGCGGGTACTGTCGGATTCCTGCTCAGAATGATGAACAGTTTCTCTGTTTAACTGATTTGGACTTCCATAGCTGTAGCTTTGGAACATCACGCACCACCAAAACAGGATAACCATTTTATGAATTGGAATCATTGTCTTCATTTAAAAAGGATATTCCGTGCAAAAAAACAAAAAAATCGCTTACCCTGACACACCTTTCATGAAGGCATCGCTGGCCTTATTCCGATTTAGGCTTGGGCTTTGCTCTCGGTTTCGGTTTTGTTTCCCCCGTAGCTTTCGGATGCGGATTTTTAATCTGCTCTTTTACTATTTTATTCGTTACTTCCTTCTTTTTTGTCCAGAACAGCATTTTCGGCATTTCATCACCCAAGAGGTAGCCGTAGGGCTGAAGACTTGGAACAGCATCAAAAATAACTTTCATAATTGCCGTTATCGGGATCGCCAGGAACATTCCGGGCACACCGGCAAGTGAACCGCCCACAATAACACAGATAATAGAAGCCAGGGCATTGATACGCACCTTTGAACCTACAATGCGGGGTAAAAGGATGTTGTTATCGATCAACTGTACCACACCGATTACGGCGACCACACCTAATACGGACTGCTGGATATCCGGATTATTCGAAAGCGAGATCAAACAACTCAAAGCGTTTGCAACCAGGATTCCCACATAAGGGATCAAATTCAGTAAAGCCACCAAAAGCCCCAGGAATAAGGCATATTTTACGCCAATCAGCCACAATCCGAGGGTTGTCAAAGCAGCTACGATAGCTATTTCAAGTAACAGACCTAAAATATACATCCGGATAATGACTTTGATATCATTTACCACAATCTGCATTCTTTCAGCACTTTTAGCAGGAACTAATTTCATTAAGAATCCCAGTAACAATTCGCGGTAGAATAAAAACAGGAACAAATAAAGCGGGACTAAAATGAAATTCACTAAAGCTCCGGTAATTGTTCCGAAACTTTCCATGGAAACCATGTTTCCGCCTTTAAAGTTGTCCTTTACGAGCTTTTCCTGTTTTACATTGGAAACTCCGAACGTTTTATTGATCCAGTCTCCTATGTCATGAATTACTTTCGTCATATTCTCCTTAAGGGTAGGGAGATCGCTGAAGAAATCTTTTAGCTGAAGGCCCAGCAGGAATAAAATCCCCGCAAAAGCAATGATTGCTATCATGACTGTTATAACCACAGAAAGCCATTTTGGAAAATGCCACTTTTTCTGAAGGAATGAATCGATTGGACGGATTAAAACACCAAAAATGAATGCCAAAACAATCGGGAATAAAATATCACTTCCCAAATAAATGATTGCAGCAATCAATACAAGCAGTAATACGTTAAAAATTCGTTTCTGATAATTTATCTGAGCGTTTTCCATAAATAGACCTTTATTAAAGGTAAGAAGATTAAATGGAGAAACGACCGTTAAATGAAGTTAAAAGTGAAAAAGGTCCAAATCTTCTTCGATCTGTGCCTTCGCTGAAGCTCTTCACCTTCGCGCAACCACTTGCGCCTCTGCTAAAGCTTCAGCGGCACGCAGACGGTGGAGCAAGGTCAGCATAAGCGTTACGAGCTTCGAAGGTTCAAAATGCTTGCGCTAAAGCTTCAGCATCGGCGCAGGGTGCAAACCGAAAGCAAACTTTCAGTCACTTTGGTTTAAAAGGTGTTTAAGCAAATCTATTTGAACATTTGAACATTTGAACATTTGAACATTTGAACATTTGAACATTATTTCACCGACAGGTGCATGGAGATCTCATCGTGGTAGCGGCCGTTTTGTTTGAAAAAGTTAGGAATTCGTCCGTGTTCCACAAAACCCATTTTCCGGTACAAGGCCAAGCCCGCTTCATTATCCGCGTAAACCTGCAAGAACAGAATCTCTAATTCGGTGTTTATTCTTGCCCAATTAATAGCAGCATTCAGGATCGCCGTTCCCAAACCGCAAGACTGCCATTGTTTGTGCATTCCCATTCCGAAAACGGCTGTGTGGCGCAGAATCTTCCGTTGGTTTCCATCCACATTGATGTTTCCTATCAGCTTGCCATCAAACTCGGCAACGAGGAACAGGGAATTGGAGCGTTCGATGTATGCCGATAAAATCTGTTCTTCCTCGGCTAGTGTCGGATTAAATTCACCTTCACTCAATGGAACGTATTCTTCCTCGTAAACAAAACCATGTACAAACTCGATTACGCGCGGCGCATCGGAGACTTCTACATGCCTCAGGAGGACTTGCCTTCCGTCTTTTAAATCAATGTTTTGTGGTGAGAAATTCATGTTTCGAAATTACGAATTTTGAAAGACCAAATTAAAAACGCTGCCTGAATGCTTTCGCTGCAGCTTTAGCATAGGCGCAGCGGAGTCGAAGCCTGTTTTTAATCATTACTTTGAGTATCGTACGCGTTCTTAATCAGGTACTCTCCCAGAAAATACGCACCAAAAGCGGTTGAAACGTGCCAAAGCCAATGAGTTCCCCAGGGCATGAGCCCAATTTCGATCTTTTCATCCATAAAACGGAATAATAAAGCCAAAGCAAAAAATCCAATGGCGGTGAACAAGCGGCCGGAGTTTTGGAATTTGGTTTGCCTCAGGAAAAGATAGCAGGGAAGGAGAAGCATCCATCCGCGGAAGAAATAACCTGCAGAAATTCGGTCCTGACCGCTCAAAAAGAAACCGGATAAGATAGTCAGCCCAACGAAAAGCAATAAGATCCAAAAGAGGTGAATTCTTTTTGGCAGTACTTTCAGCCACATCCAGATACTGATTCCAACTACCAGGATTACGATAGGCACGGCATCCATTAAGAGTAAAAGGGTAGAAGCACGAAACGCATGAAAAAAAGTACTTCCCAGTCCGCCAATTACTAACAAAGGACAGCAAAACCAAACGATGAAAGTATATTGGGCATATTTGCCGCGAAGCTGCCACAAAAAGATAAACACGGGAATGAGAAAGGTCAGAGACGACCACGCATTCCATGGTTCTACGATAAAGAGTGATAAATCAGTCGTTTCACGGTAAACTGGACCATGATCCGGGACTGAGCCAATTCCTGCTAAAAAAGAAGTGAACAAAATTTAGAAGGTGAGTGCCAACTTAGTCGAACTGCAGGCCTCTTTTTGAATCATTTGGAAAGTTCCCTCAAAGATCAGGCTGTCGGCTTCATCCACAATTCGATAAGCATGTGTTTTATTCTCTCTTTTGAACATTTGATCGGTGTAAACAAAATTACCCACTCCGCAACCCGGATCTGCCGCATAATGCTCATAAGCATCGATGGTAGCTATTTCTGCGCCATCCACATACAAAGTCAACTCATCCACTCCATAAGCCAATAAATCGTCTGCAGTTTCCGTATTATACCAAAAAGAGTGGGTCCCTGTAAACTTTTCTTTTGTACACGCAAATAGAGATAAGGCACAAATAGATCCGATAATTAGTTTTTTCATGTTTTAGAAAGTTTTGTACAAATTAAACAAAAAGTTCTCAAAATGAACCCGTTTTAATGGTTGGAATGAAGAATTCGCTGTTCGAATTGAACAAACCGGGAGTTTATGTGATCGGGTACTCATTTTATTTCCCAACGAGAGGCGCTGTGGATTTTACAACGGGACTGATTCCTATTCCGACTTTGTCGAAGTCTTGTCCCTTAATTAAGACATTCATTTAAAAATCTTACATTAGTCCGGAGAACTGAAACGGATCGAACCGGTCTATCAATGAAAAACAAGTCTGCCATTCTTACCCTTATCTGTTTTGGAGTGATCCTCATTTCGATGTTTCTGCCATTTTTTGAAGGTCCCAGAAAAGGAGTAATCCTTAACGGAAATTTTTCTGTGATAGCCGTTTACGATTCGCCTGATTTCGGACTCCGGATGTGTGTCTTCAACGGCTTCGGATCTTTATTCGCGCTGGTTAATCTTGCTTTGGCATTCGTTTTTGTACTATCGCGGTTCTTTTTCCCAAAATCACTTCTCACAGCAATCCTGGCGGCTTGTATCTTTGTTATTTCATTGGTGGTGCTGATGGCAAGTACTTCTGACAAACTCAGCACCGCACCGCTTCCGGACGAAATGCTTTCCGGTTTTTACCTCACGCTCATTTCACAGGTCATCCTGATCGCACAATCCTTTACAAAAGCCATTACGGAAAAACCGCAGGACCGGAGAGATCCATCAGATCTACTTGATTTTTAACCCATTCCATTTCGAATTAAATCTTTCGTTCAATGCCTTTAGTATTTACTTCTAAAAGTGGTATTTTTGCTAAGTAACTCTTTTAACACTACCATTGAATAATTACATCAAAGATATCAACAGACTCAAGGCTCTTCTGGCTTACGCAGTGATCGACACACCGGCGGAAGAATTTTACGATACACTGAACAGTCTTGTTTCTACGATTTGCAATACACCCATTTCGCTCATTACATTTATTGATGATAAACGCCAATGGTACAAGGCAAAAATTGGAATTGACATCCATGAAATTCCGATTGAAGAAACCATTTGTCAGTATTCGCTGCTGGAAAAAGACATCATGGAAATCCAGGATACGCTTAAAGATGACCGCCTGATAAACAATGCATCTGTGCAGGCTGAAAACGGGATTCGCTTTTATGCAAGTATTCCTCTTCGCTCTGAAAGTGGCTACACCATCGGTTCTGTTTGTGCTGCTGATTTCAAACCACAGCAATTGAGCGAGATCCAAAAACAGACTTTACGTGATGTGGCAAAGATGGTCATGATTCACCTGGAAACGAAAAGACGCAACGAGGAAATGGAGGGCGAACTGAAAGACGTCCTGAATGAAAAGATTGAAATCTCCCAAAAGCAAATCCAGACGCAGGAGAAGATCTACAACAATTTATTGGAAGCCATTTCGCAGTCCAACGCGATCATTGAGTTCTCCATCGATGGAACAATCTTAAATCTGAATGAGCGTTATGCGGAAATGATGGGCTATTCTGTAGCGGAGCTGATTGGTCAGAAACACCGCATTTTTATTGCCGAATCGGTAAACGAAGGCAACGACTTTGTTTGGGAGAAAATGGCAGCCGGAGAGCCTTATGCGGGAAAATTCAAACGTAAAAACAAGGAAGGGAAGGAACTTTGGGTCCAGGCATCTTACAGCCCGGTGATCGATTTGAACGGTGAGGTTACCCGAATTACCACTATTTCCATTGATATCACCAATGATGTGCTGGCCATTAATTCACTAGAGGAACTGAGCAGCCAAAAAGACCATTTCATTGCAAATATCAGTCACGAACTGCGCTCGCCGATACACGCCATTTTAGGTTTCACCGACCTTTTGATCGAAGAAGAAATCAACAGCCAGAAGCAGAAACAGTTGAAATCTGTGAAAACAGCCGGTGATACGCTTCTTTACCTGGTAAACGGCATTTTAGACCTGAGTAAAATTGAGGCAGGTTTGTTCCAATTCGATCTGCGTGATTTTAATATCCGTGCGACGATTGAGAATGTTTTTTCCATTCTGAACGGAAAAGCACATCAGAAAAAACTGCTCTTCAATTACGAAATTGAGCCAACTGTACCTTTACTCATTCACGGAGATCCTCACCGTTTGGAGCAAGTGCTGATTAATCTGCTGGACAATGCATTGAAATTCACCACAGACGGAGAAGTCAAACTGCGGCTTTCTTCCGAACTAAAAGACCCACATACGGCAGCATTCACTTTCACCGTTTCAGATACGGGGATTGGAATTCCGGAGGAAAAACTCGAAAGCGTTTTTGGACGCTTCACCCAAGCAGAAGAAAATACCACCCGGAAATACGGGGGTACCGGACTTGGATTGAATATCTGTAAATTACTGGTTGAAAAACAGGGCGGAACTATTGCCGTAACCAGTAAACCGGGAGAACTGACTGAATTCAAGTTTACTTTGACCTATGCAGTACCGGAGCACCAGGAGAGTCAGGAAGCGATTCTTCCGATTATTGATTACAGTTTTCTTTGTGGAAAAGTGCTCATGTGCGAAGACAATGAAGCCAACCGGATACTTGCACAGCACCTGTTTGCTTCCACCAATATTGAGTTGGATATAGCGGAGAACGGAAAAATAGGAGTGGAACTCTTTCAGCAAAGGAACTACGATTTGGTTTTAATGGACATTCAAATGCCCGAAATGGATGGTTACCAGGCCACTTCCTATATTCGGAATGAACTAAAATCCAACACGCCAATTGTTGCACTGACCGCACATTCCATTACCAAGGAGAAAGACAAATGTGTTGCCATAGGAATGAACAATTACCTTTCAAAACCTTTCAAGAAAAGCGAGTTGTTTGAACTGATCGCTCCCTGGTTAAAAAGAGAAGAATATGCAGACAACAAAACTGAAATTGCATTTTCACTGGAAATAATCCGGGAAGCTTCCGTGGGAAACGCCCACTTTGAGAACCAAATGCTCCAACTTTTCCTGGAACAATCTGTGGAAGGAGTAACTAAAATGAAACAGTTCCATACCGAACAGGATTGGAGTTCTATTTCGAAACAGGCACACCAACTGAAATCTTCTTTCGGGATGTTCTTAATGGACACTTCGCTTTTGGACCGGATCGAAAGAGGGACAGATCAATCGGAATTTGATCAGCAACTCAGGGACCTCGAAGCACAAATCGAATTAGCACACCGGCATATCCAAACATTAATTAAGTAACATGAATTTAGTATTGATAGAAGACGAAGATATCCTGAGAAAATCACTCGCATTTTTCCTGCGCTCGAAAGGGTATTCCGTAGAGGAATTCGATAATGGGGCAGATGCTATTCAGTATATCCAGGAGAATCACGAACAGATTCAGCTGATCATTACAGACCTCAACCTTCCATTTGCCGGAGGAAAACAGGTGCTTCATTCGAGCAATCCTTATAAGCATATCAAGAAAATTGTGCTGACCTCTCAATCCATCGAATCTACGGAGGTAGAAGTCTTTGAACTGGGTGCGGATGAATTCGTTGCCAAACCGTTTAGTCCGCAGGTACTACTGAAACGTATTGAAAAATTATCCTGAATTCCCTAAGACATTCAATGAGAAATAAACTGCTTTTGATACTCTTCCTGATCCTTGCTCAGAATCTCATGGGTCAGGTCAGCAATCCTGATTCTTTATTTTCGGAAGTAAAATCCCTTGCAGAAAAGAACAAATACAAAGAGGCTATTGCAATGCTTGACGGTCTGCAATCCCATTATCCTGAAAACAGGGATTATTCCGATTATTTGTCGGCTCTTTACTTATGGAGCGGTTCTTCTCAAAAAGCAAAAGAGGTCCTTCTGAAAGCCCGGACACCCGAAGAATTAAGTGAAGACAACCTGAATTTGCTTATCCGGATTGAATTTGATCTCAAAAGCTGGGCAGAAGTCATTCAATATGCAAACCTTGGACTAAACCATTTCCCGAATTCTAAAAACCACTATTACTATCAAAAGGCATTGGCATTTGAACAATTGAACGAGGACCAAAAAGCATTGGAACAATTGGATCAAATCCCGAGAACGGATCCCGAATACAAAGCGGTGGATTACCTTCGGACCCTTATCCTGAAAAAGCAAAAGAACCTGGTTTCAGCCGGTTATTTACTCACTGCATTTGATCAGTCAGCCTTTGACCTACAGCAAATCGGTTTTGTGGAATATGCACGTAAAGTGAACACCAACACCTATGTTCTACGAGCCAACTATGCGAATATGTTTGATAAGCATGCATTCCAGGTTGAAACGGATGCATATATCAAAATAAAAAAAATGAACTACCTCTATGCAAACTTTGGGATCTCCGAAAAGAAGTCAATCTTTCCGCAGGTTCGTGCAGGTTTGGAATTTTATCACGAGCACAAATATTTGAGTGCTTCACTTGGTGCACGATACCTTTATTTCGGCAAGCAGAATGATCCCTTACTGGTAACCGGACATATCGGGGTTCAGTCTTCAGGTGGCTGGGGAGTCAATTACCGACCATTTATTTCCTTTTTAGACAACAGCAAAACACTTGCTTCGCATTTGGTTTATGTCAGAAAGGCATTCCCCGATAAAGAGTCGTATATTCAGCTTGATTTGCAATACGGCAACCTTCCTTATTTCTATCTGACTTCTGATGTATTGAGCAGGTTGAAAGCTTACCGTGTGGGGATCAACACCCGTTTACGGATCAAACACAATTGGTTCATTCAGCCCATTTTCATGTTTGAGTATGAAGAATATATTCCGAAAACATACCGCAACAGGTATACTTTTCAGTTAATACTATCTTTCCGATTTTAAGGCATGAACGGAAAAGAAGCACATAACGAACAAGAACTGGTACTATTCCTGACCGGAGCAATCTGCCTTTTTTTCGGGTTCTTTTTGTTCTTTCTTACCGCAACCTTTATTAAACGCAGCCATAAACTGAGGAATCAGCGGAAAAGTGAGCATCATCAGAAGGTCGGTAATGAAATCCTGTTCAATCTTCTATTCGGCATTACTACGATGGAGGAAGCGCTCCAAGAGTTCCATGCACTTCCTAAAAGCGCTTTATTGAATCGTGCCATGACACGTTCCATCATTTCACTTTACCGAAACTATGCAGGAGAACAGCGCAAGATCCTCGAGAACTTTTTTGTATTGTCTGACCTTGCTGATTTCTCCTATAAAAAACTGAAATCCAACCGCTGGGTAGAAGTTGTAGAGGGAATCCGGGTGCTTTCCGTATTAAATGTGCACGAAGCTTTTGGTGTGATGAGGGTATTGCTCGATCATCCGAATACCCATGTCAAAAAGGAAGCATTCATCGGCTTGATTACGCTGGAAGGAATGCAGGGACTGTATAAGTTTTCCCTGCCGGAAATTCCGATTGATGACTGGACTCAAAGCTGTATTATTTACCAGCTAAAAATCAGGTCTTTCTCTTCTTTTAACGGAATTCACCTTTTATTCGAATCCAAAAACGGCAGCCTGGTGTTGCTTGGTATGCGGATCACAGCTTATTTTCAGCTCCACGAAAATTATGAATCCATTCTCACTATGCAAAAAGAACTACTGCCTAAATACCAGGTGAGTCTGGCTGCAATCAGGGAACAGATTATTAAAAACATACAGGCATGACAAGTATTCCATGGCTTGATACAGGAGTGAGCATTTTCAACTACCTGATCCTTATTTTCGCGGTATCGGTGATGCTGTCTTATCTTATTCTTGCTTTTATTTCTGCCAGTGCATTAAAATCATACCTGAAGGAAAACCGTTTCGTAAATTACAAAGCTTTACTTACTCTAAGTGATGCACCCACCGTTTCATTGATCGCTCCGGCTTATAATGAAGGGCGAACCATCCTTGAAAATGTGCATTCGCTTCTCAGTATTAATTACAACAACTATAATGTGATCGTTGTAAATGACGGCAGCAAGGATGATTCCATGGAAGTGTTAACGAAGGAATTCTCATTGGTCCTTTCTGATAAGAGCTATCATCCGGGAATCCCAACCAAAGAGGTGCGTGGAATTTACGTTTCTTCCAATCCCTCATTCGTCAAACTAATTGTGGTTGACAAAGAGAACGGAGGGAAAGCAGACGCGCTGAATGTGGGCATCAACATTTCTGAAAATCCTTTTATTGTCTGTATCGACGTAGATTGTATTATGGACAAGGACGTATTATTGAAGCTCAGTAAACCTTTTCTTGAAAAATCGGAGAAGCGGATCATTGCTACGGGTGGCGTTGTGCGCATTGCCAATTCGTGCGTAGTGAAAGGAGGAAAACTGATCAGTGTAAAAGCTCCGAAAAATATGCTTGCACGGATCCAGGTGCTGGAATACCTGAGGGCTTTTATTCTTGGACGGATGGCCTGGGCTAAAATGGACGGACTATTGCTTATCAGCGGTGCTTTCGGGATGTTTGATCGAGAAATTGCGCTTGCCTGCGGCGGATACAATACCCAAACAGTTGGTGAAGATATGGAACTGGTGGTCCGGATGCGCCGATATATGATTGAGCGGAACGAAGCGCACACCGTTCAGTTCATTCCTGATCCGCTTTGCTGGACCGAAGCGCCGGAAGATTATAAAATCCTGATAAAGCAACGAAGCCGATGGACAAGAGGGACTTACGAAACACTTTACATTCACCGCAAAATCTGCCTGAACCCCAAATACAAACTATTGGGAATGCTGAGTTATCCCTATTGGGCGATTTATGAGTTTTGGTCACCCATCATTGAATTTACAGGTCTTTTAATTACCATCCTGTTTGTCGTTTTGGGCATTCTGAACTGGAAATTCTTCTTACTGCTTGTACTTTTTGTCTACATTTTTGCTATACTTTTTTCCATGATGGCACTTTACGCAGAGGAAACAACCTTTAAGCGCTATCATACATTCAAAGATTTGCGAATGCTGGTCATTGCTGCATTCCTGGAGCCCATCATTTTTCATCCGATCGTTGTTTATGCCGCTTTGAAAGGCAACTGGCAAAAACTGAAAGGTCAGGGAGGTTGGGGTGAAATGACCCGAAAAGGGTTTGTGAAATAAGGATTCTTTCTTAAAAAAGTTCTTTTATTCCATCCATCCATCTCTTCTCAAAGTCTCTGTCAATTCCGATATTCCATTTGGAAATTTTCCGGCGGATACTTATCTTTTATTCCTGAAACGCTATTTAGGCATAAAAATGGCCCTATTCACAAATTAATAAACGGATCCTATGAATTTAGTATTTATTGAAGATGAAGACCTGCTCCGAAAATCATTGTCTTACTTCCTGCGTGCTCAGGGACACCAGGTAGAAGCGTTTGACAATGGGGCGGATGCCATCGTGCACATTCATAAAAACCATGAAACCATTGATCTGATCATTACCGATTTGAATTTACCTTTTGCAGGAGGAAAACAAGTACTGCACTCGAGCAGTCCGTACAAACGGATCAAAAAAATTGTACTGACCAGTTATTCCATGGAATCCAATGAATTGGAGGTGTTTGATCTGGGAGCAGACGATTTCATAGCCAAACCCTTTAGTCCTCAGGTATTGCTGAAACGCATCGAAAAAATAATTGCTCCTTCCTAACGATTTTCGGCACAAACATTCTACCTTTATTCCTGCTATTATTCACTTACTCAAACGGATTGTATGAAAGGTTACCAGCTACTCATATTTTTAGGATTGATGATTTCCCTGGTCCTGATCGGAATCTCAGCAACTGTGTTTATCCGACGGCGCATCCGTTCTCAATTGGCTAAAAACGGAGAGATTTACCAGCAAATCACCGAAGACATCCTGTTCCGGCTCATGTTTGGAAAATTAAGTATGGAAGAAAGCCTGAAACTATTCCGTGCGTTGAAGCAGAGCAATCTTCTAAGTAAAGTGACCACGCAATCCATTCTATTCCTTCATGAGAACTATTCCGGTAAACAAAGGGAGATTCTGGAAGATTTCTTTGTTCTGTCTGACCTCACCGCTTATTCCTTCCGGAAAATCCGGTCACGGAAACCGGCAGATATTATTTCGGGGATCCGCTATTTGTCGACGATGAACGTTCGTGAAGCCTTTGAGTTTATGAAACTGGAATTGAAGCACCCCCATGAGGATGTGAAAAAAGAAGCATTCATCGGTTTGATAGCTCTTCAGGGCATGGAAGGGCTCGCTTATTTCGATCTTCCGGCTTTTGCAATAGACGATGTGACCAAAGAGCGCATTCTGAACCAAATGAAGAACAAACGATTTACTTCCTTTACGGGTGTTCATTTATTGCTTTATTCGGAAAATGAAAGCCTGGTTTTACTGGGAGCAAGGATCACAGAGGAGTTTCAGCTTCATGCGTATTATGAATTTATCCGAGACTTCTCCAACACACTGCAGCCAAAGTACCGCAGGGAATTTGAGGTAATCCGTGAAAAAATCACTAAATCCATCCATCCATAAAATCATTCCCGGTGAAATAAGCAGATTCCTGTAAGGCTTTTTGACGCTTTTTGTACTAATTTCACTCTTCATTATGGTATTTGAGAAAGAATTCAAGGAAGCGATCGTTAATTTGTCCATCAAGGAAAAGGACCGGCTTTTGCTGCGTCTGTTAAAACGGGATGTTCCGCTGGCAAATCAATTGTATTTTGAACTGGTGAGCACCCAGACCGTGGAAGAGCGCCGTGCGGAACTGGAAGAACTGGTGGTGAAGCGCGTTGAAACTCTCAGCAAACAAAGTTCTTCCATCCAGCACCTTTTGTTGAAGACGCGTGCTCTGAGCGGAGACATTACGGAACAAGTCAAGATTACCAAAGACAAGTTCGGTGAAGTAAGCCTGAACTTACTCATGCTGAAGGAACTGCTTGAATTGAACGATCCGAAGATTACTTTTTTTTCCAGGGGAAAACCGCAGAAGTTTGCTGTATACGTGATTGCAAGGGCTTTCAAATTATTGGTCCTCATTCGGTCCATGCATGAAGACTATTTGGTTGATTTCCGGTCTGACCTGGAAACGTTGGGCGGCTTGATCCAAAAAAATGAACTGCTGAACAAAACAGCCAATCAGCATGGTTTGGACCTGGAGTGGCTGCTTTCGGGAGAAATTCCGGAGAATATTCAAGAACGGCAGGCTGCTTTGCGGAAGAAAGGATTCCTGAAGTGAGGAACAGAACTCAAAAGAAACTCTTTTAGTTATTTACCAGACTTCATATTTCGAAGACTATTTTGGCAGTAACATACCTGATGCTATTCCCGAATTTGAAACGAACACCGCACATGGTCAATATAACCTGATTTCCGTCTCGTTTGAAATGGATATCTTCCGTAAGCGGGATCAATTTGTAATCATTATAGGAGGAATTTGACGGAACAAATACCACATAAGCTTGTGTCAGGTCGTTAACCTGAATATCAGATTCAGCACCATTACCGTAAATATTTCTAAGGTAATACGTACTGTTCTCTCCGGGCATTTCATTAAATCTGACTTCCAAACTAGACGTAAACGTTGGTCCTTCAAAAGTAAGTTCAATTTCATCGTCGGAATCAAACACGTTTACACTGCAATTTAGAACACTTTCATTTCCAGTTGCAGAATCTTTTATCACCATGGTGTTTTCCAGTACATTGTCAAAACACGGAGTGGGCAATGGCAGGACTTCGACAAATTTTTGAACTTCATTCAGACCACATTCACTCACTACTTTAAAAGTGAACAATCCTCCGTCCTGGATTGTAACCGGATACGATTCAAAATTTGCAGCAGACTGATTTACTTCCAGATTGTAACTGCTTTGTCCAAGCAAAGGATCCATGTATGGAATAGTCCACCAATATTCGGTATTCAGACTAATGTCTGGCACCTGGCTAATTGTCAAATGAATAACTTCGCGTTCATAAACTGTTGATGGACCGTTCAATACCATCGGATGTTCTTTTACGTATCTGCATGTTTTTTTCTGTTTTGAACAAGCGGAGAGAAGAATAAGAAGCAACAAAAGTAATTGCAAGAGGTGGCTTTTCATACGGCAATTTTAGCGGGAGTAAAGGTATAAAAGATTCACATTCCTTAACAATTAAAATCAGCAGGTGCTGTAACTTATCTTTAATGAGTTGGTCTTACGACAAACCAATACAACATTTTAGATATGAAATCAGTTATACTATTTATTGCAATCTTCTTTACAACGGCTTCAGCTTCTTTCGCAGGGAACGGAGATAATTTACTAGACCGCATCATGAACCGCAAAATCTTTTATCCCGAATCATTGCGTGAGAAGGGGATTGAAACAACTGTTCACGTAAAAGTACGTGTTTTGGCAGAAAACCAACTGGAAATCATAGAAATAGCCTCTGATTCCGAAGAGATGAAAGCCGCAATCGAAAAACAAGTGCAGCAAATTAAGATCAGGCTGCCCCAAAACCTGGTCGGAAACACTTTCCATTACACCTTTAAATTTCAGGTACAGAAATAGCTTAGTATACTTAACTCCCTGAATTTAGATAAGAGAGAACGGTGAGAGCCGTTCTTTTTTGTTTTCATTGTCCCTTTCGGGCCTTTAAAAGGCCCCTGTATTTTGCTTAAAGTTAGATTCTTTCCCATGTGTTAAAAATTTGTTTCCTTATTTTTTGTTTTGTACATTTCATAATTATTAACTGCTTAAAAATTAAATAGTTATGTCAAAACCATTATTCACTCAGGATAGCGTAAACACGTATATCGCTGAAGTCAAAGTGTTGCCTGAACAGGAACGCAGACAAATTTCTGACCAAGTAAAAGCTGATCTCAGAGGTTGGCTATTGCAAACTTTTGAATTTACCCCGGCTCAAGTAACCTGCATGGACAAATGGCCCCTTTCTATGAGGGAAGAAACAGGATTTGGGATTGGAACAGCCCTTCTTTATGAAGAGTGGAATTTAGTCATCATTTTCCCCAATCAGCCGGAGAATCCACCAGTTGGAGCAAAAAAGAAACACGAGCAATCCGTATCCGGATCGTATAACACTCAAACGGGAGGTTATACTGTAACTAAAACCCATAAGTGGTCCTGGTAATCATCATCTAATTGGGATAAGTTTTTTAACTTATCCCTTTTTTTAATCATTCCATTATGCAGCGAATTATCTGTTTGGTCATTCTTATTACTAGTCATTTGACTAGTTTTTCTCAATCAACTATCTTGTGGAAAATCACTAAGTCGGACAGCAGAGATACTTCCTATTTACTTGGTACTTATCACCAAATCGGAAATTCTTTTGTTGATTCTCTACCTGCTATTCGGAATGCATTGTTTTCAAGCAATTTAGCCATTTTTGAATCTACAGACACCGGCGAAAAGGTTAGGGAATACTTAAATAGCAGAAGGATGGATTCGGTGTACCTGACTCAATTAAAAAAATCGGATGTTCAATTTCTGCAAACCATCTCAGCTGACTGGGCTGTCCCAATAGGCAAATTAAAGCCTATGGAACTATTGACAAAACTTCAGCAAGTTTACTTTGAAACACAATGCGGTTCAGTGAAACCAACTGATACATGGAATCATTTTGATAATTACCTCATTCATCTGGCACATTCAAAGCAGATTCCAATAATGGGACTGGAGACAGACAGCCTGCAAACTGCAAATGTGACCGCTTCTGCTCCGGATGCAAGCTGGAACAGCATTAAAAAACCCATTCATACCTGGATAAAAAACATTGCAGATTCCAAACATACTGAGGAGTATTGTCATTATGTAAGAGAATATATGCGCCTGTCGTTCAATTATCAGTTTGACCAAAAATGCGGTGAAAACCCCATGGTAAAAGGGCGAAACATGAAATGGATGGAAATACTTCCGGCGTTGATAGAAAAAAACAATTGTTTTATAGCTGTAGGTCTGATGCACCTTTACGGAGACTGTGGACTGATTGTACAATTGCGAGATCTCGGTTACACTGTAAGTGAAGTTCCTCTATAATCCAACTTCAGGCTTTGATTCCTGGCATTATTCCAAACTGGAAACGATAGAGGGAGAGCAGGGATTTAATTTTAATTGAGACTTGTATCCTTTTCTGTTAAAATGTTCAGAGAATAACGTTTTGGTACATTAACCATACTTGACCTATACTTCATCCGTACTTGAAAATCACTTAATCTTCGACTTCACAATTTCTATACGCGCAAGGATACGATCGTGGTCCGGTGCCAATTTAAGTCCTTCCTCCAATATTTTTAACGCTGCCTTGTAATCGTTCTCCCGGTACAAAAACGCTCCTGCTTCTGCATACAGCCATCCGATCTGATCCAGGTCAATTACTTCTTTGTCTTCCATGGATTCACGGATTTTCAGGGCCAAATCAAAATTCTTTTTGCCTTCTTCTCCGTCGTCTTCCTTGTAATAGCTGGTGGCGGCATCGGCATAAGCGTAGAAGTAGGCCATTAAATAGAGGTTATGGGTTTTCAGGAATGGGTATTTTCCCGCATACGTATCCATTTTTGCAATTAATTCCTCGTCGTCATACTTTTCAACACTTTGTAAAATACTTCTTACCAACCAAAGTTGTACACCCGGAGTTTCGGTTGAATTTTTGTAAGATAATTCGGCATATTCCAGCTGC
Source organism: uncultured Flavobacteriales bacterium (assembly GCA_946478775.1). Next base: position 2,009 of record CAMLDR010000038.1, on the reverse strand, counting down.
TTTGTCAGGTTATAGGCATTGGAATAATGCTCCGAAAGAGCCAGGTAATACAACGCACTAAGTCGCGAAAGCGTGGCAGTATCCGCCAGGTTTTGAACGATATAAACATGGATTGAATCTGCCAGTGCTTTTTTTCCTTTTGTGATCAATTGTTCGTGCAGGAATTTCGCGTATCCGTAGAATACTTTCGTTTGGTCTGATTTTTTCAGGTTTGCATATCCGACCAGGTAGCCAATATCCTGTATGTTATCGAATTTTGCTTCCGAGATCAACGAAATCAACATCTCTGCTTTGAACAACCTCGTTTTCTCCACGTCGTACCATTTTTCTGCCTTGGAAATCTGGTTGAATGCTTCCAGGACCTGGTTCTCATTGACGGCAACAATCGCTTCATTGTAATACTGGATCCCGGCCAATTGTTTTAAATTGACGATGCTGTTCGTATTAAAAAAGGCATTATAAACGTGAATTTCACCCTGCTGGCGAATCTTTTCAGGAGTAGACAACCCAAATTCAACCAATGTTCGAATAGCCTTTGACACATCTTTTCTCGGCGGAATGTAAGAAGCATCCTTCAAGGCGGTCATTTCCACCGAAATTGCTTTTGTATCAGGATAAGCCATGATGTAGACATGTGTTGGCAACTCCTGAATGTTGTAAGGAATATCCAATTCTTCCAACACGAGTGCAAACAATGCGGTTGCCGAAACACAGTTATACTGTCCGGTGTTGAAAATCTCAATGAAAGGGGAGACGTACTTGTAACGCGTCAGGAACCGTTCGCGGACTCTTTTATGCAATTCCTTCATCAACTTTGCCTCAGGCAAACGCATGAGTCCATCTGATTTGATTTCGCTCATAAATGCATCGAACTCTTTTTTGACAGCAAGCGTTTTTTCGGGAGAAGCATCTTTCCCCAGTGCCATCAGCATTTCCAGGTGGGTGGCATCCTTGTTCAAAAGAATTTCTTTTTCGTATGCCGATTGGTACTTTTCGAGTTCGAATTCGTTTGTTTGAGAAAATAAGCAGGAACAATACGAGAGAAGACTAAAAATTAGCATCCTGTATTTCATGTTCATTTGCGTTTGTCGGTGATTTTGTTTCATAAAGGCCTGGTTCCCGATGCGAATTTACAGAATTTGCAGGATTATACCTCCTTTGTCCTGATCTAAGGTTCAGATCTCCTTAAAACATTTCCGGAAATATCCGTTGATAGCGGGTTTTAGAATGTTTTTACTTCTAGTTACAAGTAATTAGTTAGGCCTAATCATTTTTCGAGAAAATGCTGCCCGTGCCATTTTTACAGCAGTTTGTTGGTCTATATTCGCTGAAATTAATAACATCTATTCATGAAGAAAAAATCAGCATTACTCTGCCTTTTAACAGGCTTAATCTTTCAATGTTTCGGTCAAACCGGCAACAGCTTAAAGATCACACTGGAACCATCGAAATCCTTCGGTTTCCTGGGTTGGACCGCTCACCAAACCAACTCTTACTTAGTTAGTATTACGAAAAAGAAAATGGTCTCCGGACAGGTTGTTTTCGAACCACTTTCCAGCTATAGAACCTCCAAAAATTATCTGAGACTGGAAAAAGCCCTTCTGGACCAGCCGGGAATCTTTTACCAGGTTCAGGCAATCAATGAAAGCAACGGTACAGTGGTTGCAGATTCGGAACCGGCACAAATATGCCCGGAGTGCACCGATACCTGGACCTGTTCAAAAACCTGCAATGGTGTGAATTATGCTTACACATTAAATGTTACAGGAGAAGGTTTAGATCCTGGTCAAACTACCACGGGACGGGTATGGATCTCCAATGCGTATTCAACAGTTGCGCCAAATGTGGATGCTAGCAACTATTATTACGAAGCGATAACGTATGCACAATTCTTACTGCGTTCTCAAGAAATCGCAAGTAATAACCTGGATTGGTATGTGATGACTGATGTGGTTCCATCTCAACAGATCAGGGATGCAAATAATGTTGTTCTGACAGGAACTGTTTAC
>CAMLDR010000037.1 GCA_946478775.1 uncultured Flavobacteriales bacterium | reverse complement strand
GATAAGAAAGTTACGGATCACCACGCAATTATTCCCACCGGAATTCAGCCGAGTGGTTTGAGCCATCCGGAACAGCAGATCTACGATATGATCGTGCGGCGTTTCATTGCAGCATTTTACCCGGAATGTAAGGTTTCGAACACCACTGTTTTGGGTAAAGTAGGACAAATTGAGTTCAAGGCAACAGGAAAGCAGATCATTGAGCCGGGCTGGCGCGTGGTTTGGGAGGAGACTAAGGAATCGGATTCGGAAGGGAAAAAGGCTGCAGAAAAACCGGAACAAACCATGCCTCATTTTGAAGAAGGTGAAAGCGGTCCGCATCAACCTTTTATACACCAGGGGAAAACCAGTCCGCCGAAACCATATACCGAAGCAACCTTACTGAGAGCAATGGAAACCGCTGGTAAAATGGTCGATGACGAAGAGCTTCGCGATATGATGAAAGAAAACGGGATCGGAAGGCCGGCAACACGAGCCAATATCATCGAAACCTTATTCAAGCGCAAATACATTGAGAAGAAACGCAAGAACCTGATCCCGACAAGTACCGGAATGGGATTAATTGATACGATCCAGAACGAACTCCTGAAAAGTGCGGAACTGACCGGGCAATGGGAACGAAAACTGCGTCTGATCGAAAAAGGAGAATACGACCTGGAACAATTCAAGCGCGAATTAATGATCATGGTCCGGGAATTGACAGATGAGGTCATTTTTTCCCAGGCACCTGTCCGCATTCAACTGCATACAGACCAGCCGGTTGAAGTGGTAAAGGAGAAAAAAGAACGCAAGAAAGCTGAAAAGCAAAATATAGAAGACCTGGATTGTCCGAAGTGCAAAGCACATAAATTAATGACCGGAAAACGGGGAGTTGGCTGTAGTAATTTCAAAGTCTGCGGATTCATGGTCCCGTTTGAATTACTGGGAAAAAAACTCACGGAGAAACAACTCATGGATCTGATCTCAAAGGGAAAGACCGGGAAGATGAAAGGATTATTGATTCCGGGATCTCACCAGGTGATCGAAGGATCTGTTGCGCTAGATGAAAGCTTCAATATCACGGTTGTTTAAACATGCATCAATCGCTGCATTAACAGGTCTTTACGTGATTTAGCCACCGGGATTTGAGATCCGTTATCCAAAATCAGCATATTGTATTCCTTTTGGAATTTCTTGATGTATTTCAGGTTCAATAGAAAGGAATGGTGGACCCGCATGAATTTAGATTCGGGAAGGATGGTTTCAAATACCTTCAAATTCTTGGAACTTGTAATGTGCTCATTCGTTGTTTGGATCATGGTATACTTTCCATCCGCTTTGAGGTAAACGATGTCATCAATCTTCAGGAAAATAATGGCGTCCAATCCGGTGATACCGATCAAATCCGATTGAACCAGGCTTTCTTCATTCTTATCTGGAGGAACGTTTTGGGTTTCTGCTGTTTGAGCATCCACGTCCTGGATTCGCTGAATGCAATTCCTTAAATCAGAAGAGTTGATTGGTTTCAGTAAATAATCAAAAGCACCTTTCCGGATCGCTGCAATGGCATGTTCATCATAAGCAGTAATGAATACCACTTTGGTCTCGAAAGGAATTTCATCCACCAGGTCAAAACTCGTTCCGGATTGTAATTGGATGTCTAAAAAGGCTACGTCAATGCTCATTTCATCGAAAACTTGTTTTGCTTCCTCAACAGTTGCCACACTTGCAGCAATTTCAATACTGGGATCGATTTTATGAAGCAATGCGGCTAAACCTTCCCGGCTTATTCGGATATCGTCTAAAATGAGTGCTTTCATTGTTCTGTGAATTAAATTTCCAGCATTTCTTCATTCATCAATGGAATTTTGAAAATAACGGTTGTTCCACTGTTGTCCGGTTTGTCTATTATTTCAAAGATAATGGAATATTGATATTTTGCCTTTAATAAATTAATCTTATCCAAAACCATGTTCCAGCCGTGTGAAATATGGTTTGTCCGGTAGGTGTTGATTCGTTTTGCTTCCTGCCTTCCGATCCCGTTATCGTCAATTTTCAGGATGATTGTATCGCCTTCCTGGTAGCCTTCGATGATTAATTTTTTAGCACCTTTTTTATGGGCTAATCCATGCACAATTGCATTCTCAACGGTTGGCTGGATCAGGAGTGTGGGAATTTTTAAATGCATTAAATTTTCCGGGATCTCCACTTCCACATCCAGGCTTTCTTCAAAACGGAAACGCTCTACTGAAATGTAGGATTTCAATAACTCCACTTCATCCCGAAGCGTAATGAATGAGTTATCGCTTTGCTGCAGGAACTTTCTAAGGAGGCTGGAGAAATCGCTCAAAGCATACTCCGCTTCTTCCTGTTTTCCCATCACAATGAGGTATTGTATGTTGTTCAAACAATTGAAAATGAAATGCGGATTCATTTTTGCCTGGATTGCTTTCAGTTTCAACTCAAACATGGTGTTCTTGTGCTCGCTGTCCTTCAATTCCTGATCCTTTGAAATTTGGATGCGCTTGTAGGTTAAGAGGAAAATGAGCAGGAATACCAATCCAAAAGCAAGTAACCGGAACCAGAGCGTTTCGTAAATATGTTTCTCTATTTTGAAATCATAGATTATTTCATTCGGACTGTGGTCGTTGAAGCCATCAATTCCACGCATATATACTTTGTATTCTCCCGGGGGAAGCATTTTGAAACTAATCTCTCCCTTTTTGGTGGGGGAACTCCATTCGTCTTTAATATCCGGTCCAACCAGTTTGTATTGATAATGGAGGTTGTAGAACTGGGTGAAATTCGGGCAGTAATATTGGAAGTTGATGGTGTGCGTGTTGCGTGGGAAAACGTGATCGGTGAGTTTTTGGATTTTGTCATTTACAACGACTTCCTTCAGGAAAGGGCGTAATTTCCGGTATTTCGGGACCTGGAAAAAACTGATCATCACTCCCTGAATCGTTGGGAAGTAGAAATGTTTTTTGTCACTCGAATAGTAATTGTTTTGAAAACCGCCATTGAATTCCGTATTCAAAATACCATCGTCATGTCCCAGTCGGAAAGGAACCAGGAAATTGACTTTTCGAGCGAGGAAATCATCAATTTTTTGCTCATTGATGACATAGAGACCATGGTTCGAGGAAATGTATAAATTCCCCTTATCATCAGGTGCCAAGGAGAAAATATCATTATCCAGCAAACAGTTTTTCATTCTGCTCAACGGACGCAATTTTTTATAATTCCAGTAATACAAGCCTCCGCCATAGGTTCCAATGTAAAAAGTACCATCCCTCTTTTCGTAGAAAGCACGAACTTCTTTTCCGTTTAATCCGTTTCGGATCCCGAATTGCCTTTTCAATACCAAATCTTCTGAAAAAATGAAGAAACCATCTTCTCCGCCAACCAGAATGTCTCCGTTTTTGAGCTGGTAGAAACAGATTACCAATCCTATTTTTAGGGATTCGAATACCGACTTGATATTGTTGGAAGTTTCTCCCATGGAAATCCCATTTTCCTTTCCTATCCAAATGCGCTTCTTTCGATCCTGGAAAATGGCATGCACCGGGTTTTCGTGAAAACCTTTTTTAATCGTTTTTACCAACTTCTTATTTCTGAAGACCATGATACCGGCTCCCCAGGTCCCTGCCCAAATCTCCCCATTGATATTCGCAAGGCACGCAAAATCGGTATGCTTGCTGTAATAAGTTGAAATGGATTTTTGATTAAACCTGAAAATACTTCCGTGAGTTCCCGAGATGATTAATTCATTAGCAGGAGTTCGGATGATGGAGCTGAGCGAGGACTCCATTAAGGTGGGTTCGTCGTAAATGGACATACACTGCTTCATCTTGAGTTGGAGAAGCCCCTTGTCACTGCTTCCTGCGAAGAGAAAATTTTCATCCGCATGATAGAAAAGCGATAGAATTATTTTACTTGGGCAATCGGCATTTTGGGATTTAAAGGCTGTATGCAGTGAGTTCCTGTAAAAAAGCCCTTTATGCGAAGCTGCAAAAGTCTCATTGTGCGGACTAAAAGCCAGATCAGTGAAATAGGAGTTATGCGTGTTACCATCGAATTTTTGAGGAAATAATTTCCCTTTGTAGTAAATGGCGATACCGTTTAAGCCAAGCAGGTAGTTTTCACCGGTATAAGGGTTTTTCTTCGTTTTAAAATAAATTTCTTCGGATAGCTTAGACCATTTGGAATGCTCCAAAATGTAAGTTCCCGTGGAGTCTGAAAAGAAGGGTGTTTTCCCGATTATCCCAATTCCGGAGATACATCCTCTGTATTCTAATGAAGAAATAAGACGGCTTTTTTGGGACCCGAGTTTAGAGATTCTGACTTCTTTTTTTGCATTGACATAGATAACAGAGTCATGATGAAAGGATGCTCCCAGGTTTCCTTTTTTCGAAAGAGCTTTTGTAACCGGGGAAATTTGGAATAACTCTGATTTATTATTAATTCCGTAAAGGATGTTTGTCTTTGGATCAAGGAACATTTTGACGCAGAGGATCTTTCTGCTTTCAGCTGTCGGATTGATGTCCGTAAATGTTTGTCCGTTGAATTGCACCAATCCGTTAGCAGTTCCGATCAGTAGATTTCCTGTTTTATCAGGGATCATTGCTGCAATCTGATGCTGCGGAATTCCATCCTCCGTTCCATAAATGCGAATCGTAAAGGGGGATTTGGTATTTAAAGTGGATTCGATGAGTTTCCCAAGTGGTTGTGCATGAGCTGCATAACTTGCAGACAAGAGAACGCAGGTTATACCTGATAGCAAACGATAAACCAAAGGCTTATGTACCAGATATTTCAGTTTCAAACTCATGTGTACGAAGTTAACACTACTAAACTAATTTTCCGGTTTGAATTTAGATGTAGTGGATTCCTGTGGATTCAGATAATGTAGATTCGATTAATTTTCGGGCAACTTTTGATCCGTGAATGGCTTTGTATTTCCGTGCTTTTCCAACTAGTAATGGGCTCATTGCAATAGCAAACCATTGAATAAGCTTATCACCGAAACTTTTTTGTTTTCTTGGGCCGATTAAAAATGAAGGCCGGATAAATACCGTTGTCGGGATTTCCAATTGTAAAACCCCTTGTTCCATTTCACCTTTCGTGCGTAAATAGAAATTGGAAGAATCTTTATTTGCTCCGATGGAAGAAACGATTCCTATTTTTTCGACACCTGATTTTTTACAAAACCTGCCAAAAGCAACCACATAATCCCGATCTATTTCCTGCTGACGGGTTTTGCTTCCTGCTTTTCGAAGAGTTGTTCCCAGTGCACAGAATCCTGCATCAATTTTTTCAGAAACATCCAATTGGTCCAACTGATCAAAAGGAACGAGCACAACCTGCATTTTTGGATGACCAAAACCCAGCGGATTTCTCGCAAGGACCAATACTTTTTCAGTTGAGGGCTCATTTAGCAGCTGGATCAGGAGTTCATTTCCAACCAGCCCGCTTGCACCCGAGATACAAAATGTCATCGGTAAATTTACTTTTTTGCAATGTAAATATCAACCTCAGACTCTTCTCCAAGCCGCGACCGGTGGTCATACACTTCATAGTCATATGTATAACTGCGGTTCAATGTTTCATCCTGGCTCCAGATAGACTTCCACACTTCAATCAATGATTCCGGTAAACTGCCTTTCGCCAGGAATGATTCAAAATTTCCTCCTGGAAATTCACGTCCGATCAATCCTTCCGGAACACTGTCCAATGAAGAAACTTTCAGTCCAAGCAAACAAGTGTATTTTCCGGTGTAATCACTTTCGTAATCGGTGTAAATGCACAGAATATCAGAATTTAATTGATTGGGAATTTTATCCAGTAGATTTTCTGAAATGAATTGTCCCCAAAGAGCTCCGATTGCAGCAGTCGCTTCTCCGTTGTTATTGGATGTAACGGTTGATATCCCGATGATTTTGAATCCTTTTTGCTGTGTCATGATCTGTTTATGAAATGAATATCCTAATTTTTAATCCGATTACTGAATGATTAATTCATTTTTACTGTCAAGGTTCGTTCTTGGGTCAAAATGAAAATCCACATATTTTGCTTCGTCTTTTTTTCCTTTTATCTCTACACTTGATCTGCCCATTTCGAGCGATTTGTCATCAAAAGCTTTAGCCGTTAATTTTCCTTTGAAATCCTTGGTGAAAATGACATAGACGGTCAGTAAATTATCTGTGCCGGCAGAATCGCTGGCCACCTGGGTTTTACCCAATTCAATTCCTTTTGATTTTAGCTGTGGATCAATGGAGACTTTTACATCAAATGCCTTTTGAACACCTTTAGTTGCTCCTTCAAAGAATTCACCGGCAGTTTGTCCGGCCGCGTCACCGGCTTCGTTTATTGATTCCTTGATTTCACCCGTAGAACAGGCTGTAGCTAAAATGCAGGAAATGACGAATACAAATGGTTTCATGTAGTGAAATAATAATGAGAGGTGAATTTAGTTAATTTCCGCAAAATGAGCCCTGGATCTTTTCTAAGATTCAAAAACTCTCCGATGGAATAAAACAAGAACCACCAATTTCCAACCCCCATCGTCTTTATTTATTTTTTACTCGACATTTTTTATCTAAAATCAGTTTATTGTTTTTTTAGTAAATAATTGAAAATCAATAACAAAAACGATTTTAATCAATTACAAACGAAAAATATTCGACAGTAATTAGTTAATAACCAAATCCGGATTTTGACCTGTCCCAACTTTGCATCATCAAATCGGTTGAAAGCCAATCGAATCAAACTTTTTTACAAACGTTAAAACAAACAAGTATGAACACGCTAAAAAACAAAGTGAATTTAATCGGACGATTAGGAGCGAAACCCGTAACACAGTCATTCGACTCGGGAGCAAAGAAAATTCGTTTATCAGTTGCAACAAATGAGCGCTTTAAGAACAAAAAAGGTGAGTGGGAAGAGAACACTCAATGGCATACGGTAATTGCCTGGGGAAAAATGTGCGACCGGGTAGAACGAATTTTGGACAAAGGTTCTGAAGTAGTTATTGAAGGGCGAATTGTCAACCGATCTTACGAAACAAAAGAAGGGGAGAAGCGCTTCTCAACAGAAATCGAGCTCAATGAGTTTGTGTTGCTAAATGGAAAAAAACAAGAAAACAATTAATTCAAATGATCATGGACACTACTATCAAACAGGATCAGATTCTGCATATGAATCATGTAAATATCATCGGCAAGATCAGCTCGGACCCCAAAGTGAGCATTCTGCCCGGCGGAAGACGAGTTGTGAATTTTTCCCTTGCTACAAAGGAACATTACCTGGATAAGGATGGGAACCTGCAGGTGAAACAGGATTGGCATCGTTTGACTGCTTTCGGAAGGTGGGTGAATATCCTGGAAGAATTGTGCACGAAAGGAATAAATGTGGCGGTGGAAGGTAGGTTGGTTAGCCGCTTTTATAAAACGGAGTCGGGAGAGCGGAAAATGTTCTCCGAGATCGAGGTCAATGACTTAATTATTTTATAAAATGCTGCGAAATCAAGTTACGTTGGTGGGGCGTCTGGGATCGGACGCCACCATCACCACTTTCGAAAATGGTTCTATGGTTGCTCGCTTTCAATTTGCAGTGGATAATCAATTGAAGAAGGTGGAGTCGGATTCAAGAGCCTTGTACCGGATGTTTGCCTGGGGAAATACGGCCAGTTTCCTGACTAATTACTGTAAAAAAGGAAACAAACTGGCAGTATCCGGAAGATTAGTCAATCGAACATATGTGGACAAAGAAGGGAAATCCCAACGTGTCACGGAAGTGGAAGTGAGGCAGGTCGTTAAATTTTAGGTCAGAGTAAATAAGTGGTTAGGTTAACGATGTGCAGTGAGAACAGGAGCCAAATTCAGGCTCCTGTTTTTTATGGATTCCGTTAAAGTATTTTCTAAGCCTTTCATACATGGACTGTAACGTTTTGCATATTTTTTATTAAACCCAAGAATTTCCGTCTAATTTTGTAGCATCAAACACTTGACACTTTGAAAAAAATTGTACTTCTATTCTTCCTCTTAATTACATATTTGGGTAATGCTCAAACGATGACGATTAAGGCAAATGTTGTTGACACAAATTCACAGACCATTGTAAGAAATGCCGTAGGTATTGTGAAACGTGTCAGAGATTCTGTTTTACTGGACTTTAAGCGATCGGATAAGTTTGGTAATATGCAGTTTACGCTTCCTGTTGATACCGTGGAGTTTACTGTGATTCATCCCGATTATGGAATTTTCCGGGCATTCTTTTTCGGATCAACTGACAACAACTCTTTTGTGATGGACACTTTGGCAATGCCGGACAAAAGCACTGCTTTGGACGAAGTTCTGATTTATGCAAATCGGAACCCGATCTATTACCGCGGGGATACACTGGTCTATGTTGCGGATTCCTTTAAGGTGAAGGAAAATGCGGTGGTAGAAGACCTTATCCGGAAATTGCCCGGGATGACGATCGATGAAAGCGGTAAGATCAAGAATCAGGGAAAGGAAATAGGCCAGGTACTCGTAGATGGTGATGAATTCTTTGGGAATGATCCGACAATTGCCACGAAAAACCTCGCAGCTAAAGGCGTTGAGACAGTGGAGGTCTATGAAAAAGATGCTGAAGACGGGAGTGATGAAAAGGTCCAGGTACTGGATCTGAAACTCAAGGAAGAGGCCAAGAAGGGCTACTTTGGAAAGGTCAGTCTCGCCGGTGGAATTGATAAATTTACCACTCCCAATCAAGGGTTTTATGAAGGTGAAATGCTTGTGAATTCATACAACAAGAACCAAAAACTGGCGGTTTACGCATTGGGCTCAAATACGCCTAAGACCAACCTGAATGGGAGCGATATGTTTAAGTTCGGTCTGTCTGAAGGATTTGACTGGATGTCAGAAAACGATGACATACAATCTTATAGTCAGGAAGGACAAAATGAAAATGAAGGTATTCCGAATACGTTTAAAGGAGGTTTTTACTTAGATCAGAAGTTCAAAAAAGGGGCGAAAGTTCGTTTGAACTATTCCTTTGCTCAATATGCAGTGAAATCACAAACTAACAGCCGTTCGCAATACTTATTAACGGATACTTCTTACACAACAGATTTGAACAGCTACACGAAGGAGCAGTATATGCAGCATCAAATTGGAGTGAAGTATTCTCAAAAAATCGATTCATTGACCCGTTTTGAACTGGAACCGAAGTTTCAATACAACCTCACTGATCAGAATACATTGTCCAGAACTGATTTCTTATCGGAAGATACGGTATTGACCCGTTTTACAACTATTGGAACAGGAAGCCAGGCAACAGGTTCTAATTTGAATACGACCTTTAGATTATTCAAGGATTTTAAGAAGAAAAACAGGAAGCTGATTGCACGTTACAACTTTGTTGGTACGGATAACGCATCTGATGGAAGCCTGCTTTCTTCCGATACAAATGCGATTACGAATACGTCAAACGGTGGGCTGAGATTCGATCAAAAGAAAGAGATCAGAAGCAATTCCATGGCTCATACAGCATATGCAAATTATGTGGAGCCACTTGGAAAAAGATTTAAGCTGGAGTTTGATTATGAATTCTACAGAAATAATAACGTTCAGCGTAAAACTACCCTGAATCCTGTAAGTGGAGAATACGTGGACGTAGACACTTTGTTCTCGAATAATTTCAAGACGGACAGACAGCAGCACCGTGCGGGAGCATTCTTCATTTATGAAAATGCAAAATTGAGAGTGTCTGTCGGATCCCGATTCAGAACAATTGCGATCGATAACAGAAATATGTTCACCGATTCATTGATTAAACAAGATTTGAATAACGTATTACCACGAATTGTATTCCGTTACAAGTTTAGTCAAACTACCCGATTGATGATCCAGTACAACACGAATTCCAGCTTGCCGTCGATTGATCAGCTGCAGCCGGTTCTAAACAATACGAACCCGAACTTTATCCAAATTGGTAACTCTGCATTGAAACCGAATTATACGCACAGCATCAATGGTAACTTCAATACATGGAAAGGATTGAGCGGTTTCTATATGTATTCCGGGTTCAGTTACTCGCACATCAAGGATAATTTTAGTACAAACACCATGTTTGGCCCGAATGGAAGTTCGATTTCACAGGCAATAAACGTGAAAAGTTCAGACTTCCTGTATTACTGGGCTGGTGCGGGAATCCCGATGAAAGGCTTGAAGGACCTGAGTTTGCAAGTGAATGCAAACGGTAATTTTACGTCCTCCAAAAACCAGATCAATTCAGTGGATAACGATACGCGAAATACTGGTGTTGGAACGGACTTATCATTGAATTATAATGGTGATTCATTGAGAACGGAAGTTGGTGGTGGAATTGATTACAATATTCCATACAATTCATTGTCCACTATGTCAAACCAACCGTATACAACCATTAATATCAATGCGGAGATTGACTGGACTCTTCCTTACAGATGGTTCTTCAAAACAGATGCAACTTATAATATCAATACAGGTAGAACTGCTGGTTATAATACGAATTTCCTGATCTGGAATATGTCGATCCAGCGTTCTTTCCTGAAAACCGGGAACCTGCTTTTCGGAATTGAAGCATACGATATCTTAAATCAGAATATCAGTAACTACAGATCGGTTAACAATAACGTGATTGTCGATCAAAGGACGAATATCATACGTCGTTACTTCATGGCAAAAATGACGTTAAGATTCAATAATTTTAAAACGAAAGAAGAAGATGGGAATGGCTGGTATTAGAACATGGATCCTTTTAGGATTCTTAATTCTTGGAGGATCCGTTATGGCTCAAGGACAACTGGTTCGTGAAGGAAAGATTACTTATGAACGAAGAACAAACCTTTGGAAGATCTTTGATGACGAAAGAATGCGCCAGTTTGTTGGTGAAAAGAACAAAGTGAAGATAGAGGAGTTCACCCTGTATTTTAATGACAGCTCTTCCTTATTTTCATACATTACTCCTGAACAACCGGATCCGCAAAGTTTTTTGACGATGAAGAACACCGTTTATAATGACTTCAATAAAGGACAGCGTTTTGTTTACATGGATATGATGGGTAATTCGATGACTGTTGGTGACAGTTTGGTGGAACACACCTGGAAAATCACGGATAAAACACGTAAAATTGCCGGTTATGAATGCACACGCGTGATTTGGCAAAAGGATGACACAACGCGTATTTATGCCTGGTTTACAACAGATATTGTTCCAACTGTGGGGCCTGAGAGTATTCAGGGATTACCAGGAGCAGTGCTTGGATTGGCAACGGAAGACGGAAGTATTGTGTATTTCGCTAAGAAAGTAGAGGTGATTGCTCCAACACCGGAGCAGATCGCTCAGCCTAAGAAAAAAGGAAAACAGTATACTCAGGCGGAATTAATTGCTGATTTGACGGAAAAACTGAAAGGTCAGCCTTATGGCGATCGAATAATTACCGGGATGTTCTATTGGTAATTTAATTCTAAAAAGAAGGGAATGAAAAGGCATTTGTTACGACAAATGCCTTTTTTTATTCGATATCCAGGATCGTTAGTTTTGCAAATTTCAATAGAAGTGTTTTCGCTCCTGCATGAGGAAAAAAGATCGTCGCTTTTCGATCAACTCCACTTCCTTCCAGCTTGGTCACTTTCCCCTTCCCGAATCGTTCGTGTTCTACGTTGTAACCAACTTTGATATCAATGTTGGAATCTCCGGAACCGGATTTCGAATTCAATTCCGACAAACTTTTCAAACCTCTGGGAGAAGTTTGACCACTTGTTGAACCGGGCATTCTGTTCAATCCGCCGGTGAATGGTTTGTCAAATCCACTTCTTCCGCTATTTAAAGAGCGTCCTCCACCTTGCGGAGCTCCGTATGCTGTTTCGAAACTCAAATAATCCGGATCAATCTCCGAGATAAACCGGCTCGGTTCGGATGAAATCAAATTTCCCCATTGGAAACGGGAGGCAGCATAGGAAATGGTGCAATTCTTTTCCGCTCTTGTTACGGCTACATAAAACAAGCGCCTTTCTTCTTCCAGTTCCGTGCGTGAGTTAATAGAAAGCTGAGATGGAAATAAATTCTCTTCCAGACCAACCAAATAAACGTGTTTAAATTCCAATCCTTTGCTGGAGTGAATGGTCATTAAACTGATCTTGTTTTTGTCTTCTTCTTTTTCATTATCGGCATCGGTAAGTAATGCAACATCAATCATAAAGTCGGCCAGTGTTGCCTGATCTTCTTCGCCTCTCTGAACTGTAAATTCTTTAATGGCCGCCAATAACTCTTCAATATTCTGGTAACGCTCTACTTCTTCCGGTCCCTTGTCCTTTTCAGAATACAATTCCTTTAGGATTCCGGAACTCTTTGCAATCGTTTGTGCCAATTGATAAGCATTCTGAGAATTCAACTGGGCAGTGAAGCTTTGGACCATAATCACAAATTCCGAGATCTTTTGCTTGGTAGCACTTGGAATGGAAACCGGGTATTTGCCAAATTCAGAAATGACATCCCAAATTGCTACATCGTGATGGTTTGCAGCAATGATAATGTTTTCCCAGGATGTTTTCCCGATTCCGCGTTTGGGATAATTGATAACGCGTTTCAATGCTTCTTCATCCTTCTGATTGGCTGTCAGGCGGAAATAAGCCAAAAGATCCTTGATCTCTTTGCGTTGATAGAATGAAAGACCTCCATAGATTTTGTAAGGGATATTCATTTTCCGCAAGGCTTCCTCAAAGGCCCGCGATTGACGGTTTGTCCGGTAAAGAATAGCAAAATCCGTCCAATCACCCGTTTCCTGGTGCTTAACATCAAAAATCTTGTTGGCAATAATCCGTCCTTCTTCGTTATCCGTCATCGCACGGATCACACGAATGAGATTTCCCTTGTCGTTATTAGTCCAAACATTCTTCTGAATTTGTTCCTTGTTCCTGGAAATGACACTGTTTGCAGCATCCACAATGTTCTGCGTACTGCGGTAATTTTGTTCCAGCTTATATAAGCTGTAATCCGGGTAGTCATTTCTGAAATTCAGAATGTTTTGAATATTTGCTCCGCGGAATGAGTAGATACTCTGTGCATCGTCACCAACCACGCAAATATTTTCATAAACAGCAGCCAGTTTTTTTACGATCAAATACTGTGCGTAGTTGGTATCCTGGTACTCATCCACGAGGATGTACTTGAATTTGTGCTGATAGTAGGAAAGAACGTCTGGGAAATCACGCAGAAGCACATTGGTCTGATACAAAAGGTCATCAAAATCCATTGCTCCGGCTTTGAAACATCTTACAGCATATGCTTTATAGATCCGGGCAAGTTCAGGCCGCTGACTTTGTTTGTCTTCGTCCATGATCTCCGAATTCATTGCGTAATCATCTGCTGAAAGCAAATTGTTCTTTGCAGCGGAAATACGTCCGTAAACCATACTTGGCTTATATATCTTATCGTCCAGGTTCAGTTCCTTGATGATATCTTTCAAAAGGCTTTTGGTGTCCTGGGTATCGTAAATGGTGAAGTTTTGCGGATAACCCAATCGGTCGGCATTGATTCTGAGAATGCGCGCAAAAACAGAGTGGAAAGTTCCCATCGTGATATTCTTCGCTTCTCCGGATCCGATAATGGTTCCAATCCGTTCGGTCATTTCCTTCGCTGCTTTGTTGGTAAAAGTCAGCGCCAGAATATTGAACGGATCAACACCGTGATCGATCATGAAAGCAATCCGCATGGTAAGTACCCTTGTTTTTCCGGATCCCGCTCCGGCAATTACCATGGTCGGTCCTTCAAAGTTCTCTACTGCAATGCGTTGACTTTCGTTTAATCCGTCTAAATAATTCATGTTTACAAAGTTAGAACATTGACGGTTTTAAACACGAATAACGGCTGTGTAATTTCTTGAAAAGTTTAAATTTGGCAACAAATGAACGTTATGTTGAAAACCACTCTTGTGATTTGTGTCGGATTGTTTCTGTTTGGCTGCGGAACTCCGACGACTGAGAAAGAAATCAAGGTCGAATCAGATAATCCGGTTGAATCCAGAGATCTGTTGAAAGAGTATAAAGCCTTTATTGCATCCCTGGACTCGAAAAATGAGAACTCAATCACCGCAGCAGCTGAAAAATATGCCGAATTGTTTTCAGGATCAGACCAGATAGTGTGCGACAGTGCTTTTGTGGTGTTTGATAAATTGTATGGAAATGTGGAGGATCATTTTAACGGAAGGCTTGAAAGTGATGAGTCCCTGTTTGATTTCCCTTGCATTACATACGATAGTTTAGGAATAAAGGAAGAACCCTTTGATAAAAGATTTATTCCATTCAGAAAGAACATAGAGAAAAATGGATTCCGGATTGAATGTCCCGAAGGAATGACACAGATTGCGCAAAATAGATTTTTTCTGGAAACAAGGTTTTATAAGAGGGTATCACCGCTGATGAAGAAGTTTTTGGAAGGAGTCCGAAAAGAAAGAGATGAACCGTTTACCAATGATGCCGGAATCACTATTTCCGCAGAAGACTATGTCGATCGATTGGTTTGGTGGGATGAGTTCAATCGGAAACATTCTGATTTCATGCTGTCTGAAAAAGCAAAAGCAAACCAAATTGTTTTGTTTACTTACTTCCTTATCGGAATGGACAACACTCCCGTAATCGGATATTCTATTGACGAGAACGGAGAAATGGAAATGGGAGGATTGGATGAGTATTTTGCCAGTGCATATGCATATTTGAGTAAGAAATATCCGGCATCGCCACTCAATGCTTTGGTGAAACCTTACAAGATGGCCATTTTGAAGAATGACAATACGAAAAGAGAACGCTTGATCAAAACGTATACTAAGCGCGGATTAATGATCGATTTCGCGAAAGGCTTCGATTGGGATTTATTGTAATGATATCAAATGACTTTAATTGGAACGAGTAAACTATATTTAATCTGCAATAACTTAGTATGATTCGACTTCTTCTCTTTATTTTTTTGGTTCTTTCTTCCGTTTCATTTGGACAGGACCTGGGTGTTCACCCCGTTTCGAACGATTATCAAAAACCAACTGATCCATTGGTTCTTCAAAAGTTGGAGAAATGGCAGGACCAGAAATTCGGGATTATCATTCACTGGGGGTTGTATGCCGTTCCTGGAATAATCGAATCCTGGTCCATTTGCTCGGAAGACTGGATTACAAGAGACAGTATGTCTTCGTATGATGACTACAAAAAGTGGTACTTCGGATTGAAGGATTCCCTGAACCCGGTGCGGTTTAATCCGGAAAGATGGGCGGAAGTTTCCAAAAAGGCGGGAATGCGCTATTTGGTTTTTACGACCAAGCATCACGATGGCTTTTGTATGTTCGATACCAAAGAAACAGATTTCAAGATTTCCGCTGGTCCCTTTGCTTCCAATCCGAAGGCGGATGTACTGAAATACGTTTTCTCCGCATACCGCGATCAGGGGTTCATGATCGGGGCGTATTTCTCCAAACCAGACTGGCATAACGAAAATTACTGGTGGCCTTTGTACGCAACCCCGAACCGGAACAACAATTACGATACGCGGAAACATCCATGGCGCTGGCAGCAATTCCAGGATTATACGTTTAAACAGATCCGGGAAATTGCCACCGGTTATGGAGGCGTAGATATTTTGTGGCTCGATGGCGGGTGGGTAAGACCGGAGAATACGATTGACGAGGAAGTTTTGATGTGGGGAGCTCCAATTCCACAATGGAGCCAGGAATTGGATATTGCTAGAATTGCCGGGATGGCCCGGGCGAACCAACCCGGAATGATCGTTGTTGACAGAACAGTCCAGGGACCATTTGAAAATTATCAAACTCCCGAACATACGATTCCTGAAAAACGCATTGAGAACCCATGGGAAACCTGTATGCCGCTCGGAAATGACTGGGGATGCGTTCCAAACAACAATCTGAAATCTGCTGATCGGGTGATCCGTACGCTGGTCGAAGTGGTTGCCAAGGGAGGAAACCTGCTCTTGGGTATTGGCCCAAAACCGGACGGAACTTTTCCGGCAGATGTGGAAGAACGGCTGCTTGAAATCGGGAAGTGGCTGGATGTAAACGGATCTGCTGTTTATGAAACACGCAGTATGTTTCATTACCGGGATGAGCAGGTGTTTTTTACTCAATCGAAAGATGAGAAAACAGTGTATTTACTGATTCCTTCCGATCCGGGACTTACGAAAGTAGAATGGGTGATCAATCTGCCGAAGAAAGGATCGAAGCTTATTTTTCTTCCTACCGGAGAATCCGTTTCGTATAGCATCGTGGACCAGGAAGTGAAATTGGTCTTGCCTGAAAAACTGCTTCAATCCCAGAAGAACAACCCGGTTTTAGTCTTTAAATTTGAGTTGGCTACTCAATAGTTAGTGTGACTTTCAACGGAAGATCTCTCGAAGAAGAACCGATCATAATCCGGAATTCTCCCGGTTCGACGATTGGCTTTAAATTAAGATCTAATTGTTCCAGGAGCTCAGGTGTGATTTCGAAGCTGACTTCTTTTTCTTCCCCCGCTTGCAGCTGAATGCGCTGAAAACCTTTTAATTCCTGTACCGGGCGAACAAGAGTGCTTAACACATCTTTGACATACAACTGAACAACTTCGGTTCCTGCTCTTGTTCCGGTATTTTTAAGCTTGAAACGCACGGTTGTGTTTTCCGTTTTGGAAATCGTTGAACGCTCCAGGCGAATATCGGAATAGGCAAATTGCGTATAACTCAATCCGAATCCGAAGGGGAAAAGCGGCTGGCCACTTAAATTGTTGTAATCATTTCCGCGGCCTGTTGGCTGGTGATTGTAGACCAAAGGCAGCTGTGCTTCATTCACCGGAAAAGTGATAGGTAATTTCCCGCTGGGGTTCACTTCTCCGAACAACACGTCCGAAACAGCGCGTCCGCCTTCCTGACCGGGATACCAAAGCATTGCAATGCTTTCTGTTTCGTTGATCCAGTTTTCCATCGTCACAGCGCTTCCCCCAACAATCAATACAATAACAGGTATTCCGGTTTTATTCAATGCCTGAATCAGCTCTTCTTGGTGTCCCGGAAGTTTCAGGGAAGCTCTGTCTAGAAATTCCCCTTCAGTGATTCCTGCTGCTACAATTGCCACATCTGCTTTTTTGGCAAGCTTAACGCTCTTAGTGATCTCTTTTTGCCAATCTGTTTTGATCGTTGCATCCCAGATCAGTCGGATTTTTCCTTCCCCTTGCGTTTCGTAGAATTCAATGCGAATGCTATACTTCTTTCCTTTTTTGAAGGAATAATTCACCAGGTCGGTGTGGTACGACTGCTTGTTCCATCGGTCAATGAGGATTTTGTTATCCAGATATAACCGGAATCCGTCATTGCCTTCCAACCCAATTCGGAATTCTCCGCTTTCCGGAGCCGTTAATTCTCCTGTCCAACACGCGCTGTAATGATCTGCCTGCAGTTTTTCGTGGGGAGGATACAAGGTCCAGTGAAAATCGATGGTTTCGTTTCGTCTTTTAAAAACCGGTTCTCCGCCTAGTTCCGGATTGTTGAAATAGGCTGCGCTTAAACCGGGAGTTCCATGCGATTCCAAATACTTCGCTGCAACCACTTCGTAAGAATCGGAGTTGCGGTTAGCGCCTTCGGAGTAGAGGATGTTGGTGTTTTTGCCGACATATTCTTTGATTCCGTCCAGGATACTTATTTTTTGATATCCCGGTCCGCTGTAGCCACCCAATCGTGCTTCCACTGCATCCGCTCCGAAAACGGCAATGGTTTTTGTGTCGGGTGAAAGGGGAAGCGTCTGTTTTTCATTTTTCAATAAAACAATGGATTCCTCCGCCACCATCCTGCTCAATAACTGTCCGTTGGATTGAAGTGTTTTTTCGTTCATTTCTTCCGAAACATACGGATGTTCAAATAATCCAAGTTCGAATTTCGCACGAAGTACCCGTGCCACAGCATCATTCAAGCGGTTGCTGTCTACCAGCCCGTTTGCAAAAGCCGGGTAAAATAAGCCGGCATGGGCGATATCTGTCTGGAAAATGACATCCATTCCTGCATTGATTGCATGCGCCCCGCTTTCTGCATAATCTTTGGCGGTTTTGTGCAATACCAGCTCACCGCCAACTGCATTGGCATCCGAAATAACGAAGCCGGCGAATTTCCATTCGTCTTTCAATTTGTCAGTAAGCAGCCACTTATTGGAAGAGCAGGCAGTTCCGTTGAGTGAATTGTAAGCAGTCATAATGGAACGGGCATTTCCTGATTGGATGGTTTTCCTGAATGGAATAAAATGGGTTTCTTCCAGTGCCCGTTCACTTAAAAGGATCGGATAGCTGTCGCGGCCTCCGTCGCCCACATTGGCAATAAAATGTTTCGGAGTAGTAATGATTCCGCGGGATTCGAATGCACGGACAAATGCTAGTCCCATACTGGTTGTTAAGAACGGATCTTCACCATAAGTTTCTTCTGTTCGTCCCCAGCGAACGTCCGTTGCCAAATTGATAACCGGTGAAAGGATCTGCCGGATCCCGCGCGCTTTGCATTCTTCGGCTACGTGTCCTACTGCCAGCTGAATCAAAGCCGGATTCCAGGTTGCTGCCATGGCGATTGACTGGGGAAGACTGGTTGCATCACTTCGAACTAATCCATGCAATGCCTCATCAAAAGGGATCATCGGAATTCCAAGGCGGGTTTTCTCCATGAAGTAGCGCTGTGTACTATTGACTTTTTTGACCAGGGTCAACGCGTTGTCTGTGGTGTTGTACGAAAGCAATTGTCCGCCGGCATCTCCCTGCGCACTTGCACTCAGCTGCAATCCGAAAATCCCGTGTTTGAGTTTTCCGTTAGTGGTGTCACCATCCGAAGGGATCATGAATACCTGCCAGAATTTTTCTTCCTGGGTCATCCTGCCGATCAGATCCCTGACACGAGTTTCCGTTGTTTGTGCAGAATCTTTGTAAAGTTGTCCGAATACCAACGGAACGCGACAGAGAAAAAGGAAAACCAGGAGTTGCTTCATCTAACAAAATTAAATTATTTGATTGATTTCGTATGAAGCCTACATTTATACCATTGGATTACCGGGCAGGATTTTTCCTGTGGAATGTCAGATTTATTTTCATCTTTTCATAGAAAACCATATATTCGACCAATCAAACCAATGCCATGAAAAATCTATTGTTAAGTTCCATTCTATTCTTAATTTCTCAATCAGGGTTTTCGCAGCTCATGCGCAGTGAGGTTTACGACTTTACTATTGGTGATTATTTCGGTTTGGAGAATAAAGCCAGTGATCAAAGCGGAGGAATGCTCACCGTGCGTTATCAAATGATCCATATTCTGACCAAACAGCTTTCTGTTACAACTGATTCGGTTACTTATTCGGCTCAAAGACAATCTTATATTCCCGCCTTGCCTAACGGAAGTGGAGGAAGCACACCTTCAAGTTATTCGATAGACACTTTTACGTTTATGCACAGCGATTTAAACACCTCGTTTTCACCTGAAATTTGGGACGATGTTTTTGGAAATAGTGTTACACATTTGTGGGATAGCGACACCAATGAATGTTATCATTCACTGGACACACTCATTCCTTCTCCCTGGTGTTTCAATAATTCCGGACAGGCGAATCATTTTGGGATGCACATTGATAATCCGGATTCCTGCATCAGTATTGAGCCTTACATTTCTGATTATTACGCCTATTCACATGCGGGCGGTCCTTATGGAGGAAAAGAATGTCCCGGAGATCCTACAGTGCAGAGTTTGCTGGTGGAATTGTTTTATGTCGTTCACAATGGAGTGGAGTGCGGTCAGTTTCCATCGTTCTTTTTAGGGATTGCAGAAGAAGACCAATTAATATTGACTGTTTTCCCTAATCCGGCCCGGGATGAAATTACCGTTGGTGGAATAAGCGTTATTCAAGATTTTAAGATTTTGAGTTCAGACGGGAAGAATGTGAGCCGGGAGGTAGACTTGAAAGAAAATCAATTGGATGTTTCTTCCCTGGATTCCGGTGTGTATTTTCTGCAGCTTTCAGATGAATCCGGTAAAACAGGGCTAGTCCGTTTTGTTAAAAAATAGTTCGCAACTTTACTCAAAGGGGAAATAGATCTTCCAAATTTCCTGGCGACTACTTTTTAGCTTGTTAATTGTCATGGTGTTAGGTATTTATGACGAGAGCCTTCAAAATTGAGGGTGCCGGAATGGTCTTACTCATTCCTTAACCTGCTCCCGAAACCTTCCCATAAAAAACATTAAAAAAATCACCTCCCTTTAAATTGTTGTTACCTTTGATTATTAAGACGCCCCCACTCGAAAGGAGAACAAGCCGATCTGCTGCGGCGGATCGGGAGCCCCATGAGCTTCTGTAATTAGTTATAAAGTTTTAGTTGAACATGAAAAGTGTAATTACAGGTATCGGAAGATATATTCCAACAGTAATCAAAACAAACGGCGATTTCGCATTGCATAAATTCTACGATGAGAATCAGGAACCAATCAAATTGGATCCGGCTTCCATTGCCCGGAAGTTTGAGACGATAACGGGAATTGAAGAAAGAAGGTATGCCACTTCAGATTTGAATTGTTCGGATATGGCAGCCATTGCTGCTGAAGATGCAATCACGGATGGGAATTGTGACCGCGAAACAATAGATCAGATTATCGTTGCACATAATTTTGGCGATGTTATCAAACACACCATTCAAACAGATATGATCCCATCCATTGCTTCCAGGGTGAAAAACAGTTTGGGGATTAAAAATCCGAATTGTGTGGCCTACGATATTATTTTCGGTTGTCCGGGCTGGCTGCAGGGACTGATTCAGGCGCACGCATTCATTCAGGCAGGAATGGCAAAGAAATGTTTGGTGATCGGAGCAGAAGCATTGAGCCGTGTATTGGACCAGCATGACAGGGACAGTATGATCTTTTCGGACGGTGCAGGAGCAACTATCCTGGAAGTGCAGGATTCGGATTCAGGGATTCTATCTTTCAGTGCTCAGAGTCATTGCGAAGATGAGGTGACTTACCTGAATTTAGGGAAATCAAACTTCCCGGAGTCTGACCCCCGGATCCGCTATGTCAAAATGAAGGGCCGTAAAGTCTACGAATACGCCATTAAGAATGTTCCCCTTGCAATGAAAGACTGTCTGGATAAAGCAGGAGTTTCCATTACAGATGTGAAGAAGATCTTTATTCACCAGGCAAATGAGAAGCTGGACGAAGCCATTGCCCGCGAATTATACAAACTCTACGGGTTTTCAGAAATACCTGAGCACGTTATGCCTATGAACATTCATAAATTGGGAAACAGCTCTGTTGCAACCATTCCTACTTTATTAAGCATGGTGAAGCGTGAAGAGTTGAACGGTTACAAAATTACGGCGGGAGACATTGTATTGTTTGCTTCGGTGGGCGCAGGGATGAATATCAATGCGGTATGTTACCGGATTTGATTTTCCAACCAATTTCTAATAAGGTATCTTTATAAGAATTAATCTTATAAACGACTGTCATGAAAAACAGTTTACTTCTTCTTTTTACTATTATTAGTTTATCTGCACTTGCCCAGTCTTCTAATTGGATCAAAGGGCATGCAGTGTGGAATTACGAATGGTATATGCCGGGATTCGTTGGTGGAGTCTTAAGAATTGAAACAATAGGGGATACTTCTCTACAGGGGTATACTTGCCAGAAATTAAAATGTGATAATCATGAAATTTTCATCATAAACCAAAACGGCGATCAAGCACATTATGTCACAACTACTTATAACTATATTTATTTTGAGCAGGATACTGTTTGGTATCTGAAAAACAACCAGTTTTCAGTTTTGTATGACTTTACGGTTATGGAAGGTCAGACTAGATTTTTGGGTATTGGAGGCGAGAATCAACAGTGCAATGATAGTTCTTATTTGTTCATTGACTCCATTTATAATGGGAATCTGAATGGAGTCAATACAACATTTTATCAAACACGTGATTCAAGCAGCAATTCGATCCAGCATGGAGGCTTGGTAAATGCTCGCTTTGGAATGATGTCATCAGATTTTAGTCCCTCACATCAACTTTTTCCTGTTAATGGCTGGTGCATTCAGAGTCCGAATGATGGCAGGTACTATAAATTACGTTGTTTTCAGGATGATTCTTTGACATATAATCCCACAAGTGTAGATTGTGAATATTATACTTATCTTAAATTGAATGAATCGAAATTGAACGCCATTTCCGTTTTTCCTAATCCTTCAACAGGTAAGATTGAATTGTTGTCAGACATTTCTTTAAAGCACATTCAGGTGATGAATTTGGTTGGAGCGACATTGAAAGAATTTGATGCGAATCTTACATTAAAAGAAATCGATTTGACAGATTTGCCCCAGGGAACCTATTTTTTGAATATTGAAAATTCGAATGGAGAACAGGTTGTTAAGTCGATCCAGCTTTCGGGTAGATAAACTAGATTTATTTAAATAAAAAAGAGATGAAAAGAAGTTTACTATTCATTTTTGCTTTGATCAGCTTGTCGGGATTTTCCCAGACAAATTGGATAAAAGAGAATGCAGTTTGGCATTTTAGATTTACGAATATTAGTTATTCCGGTACTGGTTATGTCAAAGTATGGGATAGTGGTGATACAACCATTCAAAATAAAGTCTGCAAAAAACTCAAGGCAGTTAAACATTCGTTCGAACACATTAACCCACAGGGAGATATACAGGAGTTTATTACCAATTATTTTGGAGGGATCGTTTATTACTCAAACGACACTGTTTATCATTGGGATCAGGACCATTTTTCCGTCTTGTTTGACTTCTCGGCACAGGTAAATGATCAATGGATTTTGAAAACTGGAGATATGCCTATACCCCCTTGTAACGATACATCTGTTTGCATCGTACAATCTGTTGGGTCGGTGAATATTGGCGGGCAGATTTATCCGGAACTTTATTTAGGTTATGGACCGAATGCGGGTTTTCATGTGAGCGGGAAAGTGAATGCCCGTTTTGGTGCTGCACTGGATTATTTGTTTCCCAGGGAAAGATGGTGTGATACTCAAGGAGGTTTTGATCCGGATGAGTTAACTTTTCTATGTTTTGAGGATGACAGTTTGTACTATAATCCAACCGGTGGAGCTTGTGAATACTATTTGGGTGTTGACGAGCAGTCCTTCGGTAAGGTTTCCGTTTTTCCAAATCCGTCTTCAGGAAATATAGAACTATTATCTGAAATTCCGTTGAAGATTATTCGGGTCATGAATATACTGGGAACAACTTTGAAAGAATTTGAGCCAAATCTTACTTTAAAGGAAATTGATCTTTCAGAATTACCTCAGGGGACCTATTATTTGAATATTGAAAACGCAAACGGAGAACACATTGTAAAACCGATTCAACTTTTGGGGAGATAAATGATTAAATTTGTTCCATAAAATGAAAGCGGCTTTCGGGTCGCTTTTTTCATTTAAAGTTTTCCCAGGATTATTTCATCAACACTAATTTGTTCAAAAACAGCACTTTTTTCCTGAATCACTTGCATTTAAAGTTTTTCTATCTATCTTTGCACCCCTCAAAGTGTGTTCTTTGGGGAATATTATATTTATTAATTATCAAAATTTGAGTACTGTATGCCAACTATACAACAGTTAGTGCGAAAGGGAAGGACTGCGGTAGTAAAGAAGTCAAAGTCAGCGGCTTTGGATTCTTGCCCGCAGCGCAAAGGAGTATGTGTACGTGTGTACACCACTACACCTAAGAAGCCGAACTCAGCTATGAGAAAAGTAGCGCGTGTTCGTCTTACCAACGGTAAAGAGGTGAATGCCTATATCGGTGGAGAAGGTCACAACTTACAAGAACACTCTTTGGTTCTTGTGCGTGGTGGAAGGGTTAAAGATTTACCGGGGGTTCGTTACCACATCGTTCGCGGTGCGGAAGATACTGCAGGTGTTGAAGGCCGTTCACAACGTCGTTCTAAGTACGGAACAAAACGTCCAAAAGCTAAGAAATAATTAAACTTTTAAGAGATGAGAAGAAGAAAAGCGAAAAAGATTGCGATACTCCCGGATCCAAAGTTTAATGACGTTGTTGTAACGAAATTCGTTAACAACTTAATGTACTCTGGTAAAAAGAATTTAGCATTCAAAATTTTCTACGATGCATTAGAGATCGTAGATAAGAAATTAGAAGATCAAGAAGGATTGGAAGTGTTCAAAAAAGCATTAGATAACGTGACTCCATCTGTGGAGGTTCGTTCTCGTCGTGTTGGTGGAGCTACTTTCCAGATCCCTACACCTGTTCGTGAGGGACGTAAGCAGTCATTGGCTATGAAATGGTTGATTGGTTACGCTCGTAAGCGTAATGAAAAATCCATGGCCGGTAAATTGGCCTCTGAAATTATTGCTGCTTCCAAAGAAGAAGGTGCTGCTTTCAAGAAGAAAGAAGATACACTTCGTATGGCTGAAGCTAACAAGGCATTTTCACATTTTAGATTCTAAGAAATGGCAAGAGATCTTAAATACACAAGAAACATTGGTATCGCAGCTCACATTGATGCTGGGAAAACAACAACTACTGAGCGTATTCTTTACTATTCGGGTGTAAACCACAAGATTGGTGAAGTTCACGACGGTGGTGCTACAATGGACTGGATGGAGCAAGAGCAAGAACGTGGTATTACCATTACTTCTGCTGCTACAACAGTAAATTGGAAATATAGAGGAGATAATTACCACATCAATATCATTGATACTCCGGGACACGTTGACTTTACAGTTGAGGTGAATCGTTCGTTACGTGTATTGGATGGTTTGGTATTCTTGTTCTCGGCAGTTGATGGTGTTGAGCCACAATCTGAAACAAACTGGCGTTTGGCTAATAACTACAATGTTCCCCGTATCGGATTCGTTAACAAAATGGACCGTCAGGGAGCAGATTTCTTAAACGTGTGTGCACAGGTTAAAGAAATGTTGGGAAGCCACGCTTTGCCATTGCAAATTAATATTGGTGACGAAGACAACTTCAGAGGAGTTGTTGACTTGATCAATTTTAAAGGAATCGAATGGAATGAGCACGATATGGGTATGACTTTCCAGGAAGTTGAAATCCCAGCTGACATCGTTGACGAAGCAAGACGTTTAAGAAGCGAATTATTGGAAGCAGTTGCTGAATTTGATGAGACTTTGATGGAGAAATTCTTCGAAGACGAGAATTCATTGACAGAGCGTGAGATTTTGAATGCATTACGTGCAGCTACAATCTCCGGAAAAGTAGTTCCGATGATGTGTGGTTCATCTTTCAAAAACAAAGGTGTTCAGGCGATGTTGGATATGGTAATGGAAATTCTTCCTTCTCCGTTGGATAATGGTTCCATTGTTGGAATCAATCCAAAAACAGACGAAGAAGAAGAGCGTTTGCCATCTTACGATGCTCCATTTGCTGCATTGGCTTTTAAAATTGCAACGGATCCTTTCGTAGGTCGTTTGTGTTTTATCCGTGCTTACTCAGGTAAATTACCTGCAGGATCATACGTTTACAATACACGTTCCAACAACAAGGAGCGTATTTCACGTATCTTCCAAATGCACGCAAACAAGCAAAATCAGATTGATGAACTAGGTGCAGGAGATATCGGTGCGGTAGTTGGATTTAAAGATATTCGTACAGGAGATACATTGTGTGCTGAAGGGCATCCGATCATTCTTGAATCTATGAATTTCCCTGATCCGGTTATTGGTATCGCAATTGAGCCTAAAACTCAGGCAGATGCTGACCGTTTATCCAATGGATTGAATAAATTGGCTGAAGAGGATCCGACGTTCCGTGTTAACACAGACGAGGAGTCAGGACAGACAATTATCTCCGGAATGGGTGAGCTTCACCTGGATATTATTGTTGACCGCTTACGTCGTGAGTTTAAGGTTGAAGTAAACCAGGGAGCACCTCAGGTAACATACCGTGAAGATATCACTGTTGGTGTTGAGCACCGTGAGCAGTACAAGAAACAATCCGGTGGACGCGGTAAATTCGCGGACATTTTGGTTAAGATTTCTCCTCAAACAGATCAGGAAAAAACAGGATTGGAATTTGTTAACTCGATTAAAGGAGGTAACATTCCACGTGAATTTATCCCATCTGTTGAGAAAGGTTTCAAAGAATCTATGAAGAACGGAGTTTTAGCCGGGTTCCCGGTTGAGGCAATGAAAGTAGAGTTGATTGATGGTTCATTCCACGCGGTCGATTCAGATTCATTATCGTTCGAGATGGCAGCTAAAATGGCTTACCGTCATGCATTGAAAAACTGTAAACCAATCTTGTTGGAACCAATCATGAAATTAGAAGTGATTTGTCCGGAAGAGAATATGGGAGACATCGTTGGTGACTTGAACCGTCGTCGTGGTATGATGAAAGGTATGGATGATAAAGCAGGAGGTAAAGTGGTTAAAGCTGACGTTCCTTTGTCTGAAATGTTCGGATACGTAACACAATTACGTACGTTGTCTTCAGGACGTGCAACATCTTCTATGGAATTCTCTCATTACGCAGAGGCTCCTAAGAACGTTGCAGAAGAGGTTATAGCTAAAATCAATGGAAAAGTTTCCGCTTAATACAAACGAGTAATGAGCCAAAAAATTAGAATTAAATTAAAGTCGTACGATCACAACTTGGTTGACAAATCGGCGGAAAAAATCGTTAAAACGGTTAAAGCAACAGGAGCAGTAGTTAGTGGTCCAATTCCACTTCCAACTCACAAACGTATTTACACGGTATTGCGTTCCCCACACGTTAACAAGAAAGCGCGTGAGCAATTCGAATTGTGTTCTTACAAGCGTTTGTTGGATATCTACAGTTCTTCTTCCAAGACTGTTGATGCGTTAATGAGATTAGAACTTCCTTCTGGAGTTGATGTAGAAATTAAAGTGTGATGAAATTTCTGTGTGAATGTGGGCATGCGATTAATCGCATGTACCACTATCACAGAAGAATACATCACTTTAATAATTTATAATTTATAATTAGTAAAGTATGCCTGGAATTATTGGTAAAAAAATCGGAATGACTAGCGTCTACAGTGCCGAGGGTAAGGCAACACCATGCACAGTAATAGAAGCTGGTCCTTGTGTAGTAACTCAGGTTAAAACACAAGATCGAGATGGGTACGAGGCAATTCAATT
>CAMLDR010000036.1 GCA_946478775.1 uncultured Flavobacteriales bacterium | reverse complement strand
CTCTTACATGCCCAAACATTTCATTCTTCTAGTATTTAGTACTATTTCGTGTTTCACCATGTGGGCACAAACCACCTCATCATCGCCGTATAGTACAACCGGAATCGGTGAAGAAGGGTCTCTTCCGGAGGCTCAATACGGAGGATTGGGAAATATTAATGGAATTGTTTTGGACTCCACATTGATTAACACCTACAATCCTTCCAGTTATTCCTTAATGTCTTTCGGACAGCCTTTGTTTTCTGTCGGAGTTGCCAGTAAATTCTCCACTTACACCGGTAATACAGGGACTTTTAACGGAAAAACAACCGGAATTTCGAATATCACGATGGCTATCCCGATCGGGAAATATTTCGGGATCGGACTGGGATTAAAACCATACTCCCGCAGAGGATACGATTTGAGCCAGCGCTCTTATGCATACGACGACTCAACCACATTTAACTATAAAGGTTTCGGGTCCACGAACTTATTGTTTGTAGGACTTGCCTATTCGATCATTAAAAATGAAAAATCCTACTTAAGTGTGGGCTTCAACTTAGGTTATTTATTCGGATCGGTAACCAACCAGCGCAGCAGTGTCTTTGATGCAAGTGGCCCGGCCGGTGGTGTAGACTTAACTACTTACCGTTTGAAATCCGTGCACTATTCCTTCGGAGCAAGCTATCAGCGTTTCCTGGATATAGACAAACGCAAACAATTGTTCATCTCTGCGGTTTACACACCAAAAATTTCCATCAATTCATTCCGGGATTATTCCCTGTTTTATGCGTCTGATGTAAACAATGAACTTTCCTACACCGATACGGTCAGCTACATAGACAACAGCAAGGGCAAAATTGTTTTCCCTAGTAAACAAACGTTTGCAGCAGGTTATACCTTTACACCGGATACGAAAACTTCCAATAGCATGAAATACCAGTTGGGTGTATTCGCCGAAGTGGACCTGATGCAATGGAAAAACTACGCAGAGAACTTTGATGCTCACTCATCGGCTTCCGTATTCTCAAACACATTCGTTTCTAAAGTTGGTTTGCAGTTCATTCCAAATGTTGATGTAACAAAAAAGATCAAGGGAATCAACTATTTTTCCAAAATCAAGTACCGCATCGGTGGTCAATATGGTCTGCTGCCAAATATGATGAACGGAAGACAGCTGAAAACCGCCAGCGCAACCCTCGGATTCGGATTCCCTTTCTTAAGCCAGAAAACAAACTCATCGCTGAATGTAAGCTTCCAGTACGGATCCAACGGAACAGGAAATGCTGCTGATCTAAAAGAAACATTCTATTCCATCAACTTCGGAATCATTATTGCCCCTTCTTCTTACGAAAAATGGTTCAAGAAGTATAAACTGGATTAAATGACGGTTGGACAAACATTCTTTCCTCTTTGCTTTCTATGCGCAATCCTGTTTAGTTCCTGCGTGAATGATATTGACGAGATCAAACAGATTACTTTCAAATCAACAGATCCGGAGCAAAAAACAGAGGAATTGTATGTCCTTCAAACGGAAGGCGGCTTCCCGCAGTTTAAATTATACGCTCCCTTAGCCGAAGCTTATTCCAAGCCCGAACAGGTGACCAAATTCAAAGAAGGAATCAAAGTAGAGTTTTTTGGAGACGGAGGAAAACCGGAATCTGTTTTAACCGGTCTTTACGGGGAGATCAACGAAACAAAGGGAACGATGCGTGTCCTGGACTCCGTTCAGCTTCATAATCCGGCCCGGAAACAAACCATGTATACAGAGGCTCTTTACTGGGATCAAAAAGATAGTCTTATCTTTACAGACAAAATGGTTATGATCAAAAGTCCCACAGAACTCATTTACGGAAAAGGAATCCGCGCCAGGCAGGATTTTTCCTGGTATGAGTTTTTGGAGCCACAGGGTCGTATTTCAATTAAAAAGTAAGCATACATGAAATTATATAATCGCATTATGGAGCTGTTTTGGCTGACAGTAGGAATTATCATCATTATTCTGGTAACGGTGATGTGCCTGAAAGAAAGTTTCAGCAGTTGGGCCGTTTATTATGCTTTTGCTTTCATGGCATTGGGAACTTATTTCCTGAGAAGATTTATGAGAAAGCGCATGGAAAAGCACCAGGCTTTTTTAAATGATCAGAAGCAGAAATAACCATTCATCCCAAAAGTTTGAGTTTTTAACTAATTTTCAGATCATTAGCTTTTAAATCTCCTTATTTTCGCTTCACCAAAATATCTCGGGTTAAATGAAGCTTTTGAAGGTTTTCTACCTATTCTTACTTGTCTGCATTCCTGCATTTTCCTTTTCTCAATGGAATTTGAGCGGAACGGTGCTGGATGAAAAAAAGCTTCCCATTCCCTTCGCCAATGTATACATCAAGAACAATACAGACCTGCGGACACAAACTGACGAAAACGGAAAATACTCACTTCAGCTTTTCGACGGGGAATATTTCATTGTAGTAAATGCAACGGGCTACCAGGAACGCGAAACCTATGTGGTCATTTCCAACAAATCCGCCGTAAAAGACATTCAGCTCTTCCCGATTCAAATCAAAGAACTGGAAGACATTGAAATTGCCGTCAAACGCGGAAATCCGGGGCGTGACATCATGCTGCAGGTGGTCAAAAAACGCGATCAGATCAATCCATGGGCATACCCGCATTCAACGGATGTTTACATCAAAGCCACCGAATCGATCGTCCGGAAGGAAAAAGAATCCGATGCGAAGAATGACAAACCGGAGACAGATCCTTTTGAAGAGGAAAAGCGTAAACTGGAGAAACTGGCCGGAAATATGAATTTCGCAGAGATTCAGCTTACCCGGAATTACGCACCGCCAAACAAAGTGAAGGAGATTCGCAATGCCTACGAATTGCGTGGAGAAGACCGAACACTTTATTACACCACGACGGTCAAATCCAATTTCAACTTCTTCGAAAACCTGCTGCACCTGGAAGATTTGCACAGTACTCCGGTAATGAGCCCCATTTCCACTCCGGGAATTTTGTCTTACCGCTACCGGCTGGAAGCGCAGTACGAAGAAAACGGAAGAAAGATCAATAAGATCAAAATCCTTCCCAGAATGAGTTCCACTTCTACCCTCACCGGCTATATTTACGTCATAGATTCGCTCTGGCTGATCCAAAAACTGGATCTCACCATGGAAAAGGGAAATCTTTTCCTATACGATTACTTTTCTATTCACCAGGAATTTGATCTGCCGGGAGATTCCATGTGCGTTCTGAAAGAACAGGTGCTGGACTACGGAGTGAAGTACAAAAACCAAACTTCTACCTGTAAGACCGTCGCACAATTCACGAATTATAATTTCCGACCGAATTTCCCTGCCCGGTTTTTCAACAACGAATTAGCCGTCACCACGGATGAAGCCTATGAACGCGACACCAGTTTTTGGAAAGAGCAGCGCACCCTTTCGTTAACCGCAGAAGAACAACGGTTTATTGTTATAAGAGACAGTATTCACGACGCTTTGAACCGGAAAGAATACCTGGACTCCATCGATAAGGTCTTTAACAAAGTGACTTTCCTGAAAGTACTCTGGTTTGGAGTGGAACACCGGAACCGGCTTAAAAAAACACAGTGGTCTATCAGTTCACTCGCAGCAATGGCCCGGCCTTTATATCCGGCAGGACCGCGTGTTGCACCTGGTTTCAGTTATTTCAAAAAATGGGAAGACCAGCGAACACTCGACATAAACACGGAACTTTCTTACGGGTTCCTGAATCACGACATCAAAGGAAACATCAATGGGAATTACCTCTACGACCCATTTAGGCAAGCCCGGCTCAGGGGTGGATTCGATCATGGTTTTGATGCGGTTGTTTCTTACGACGCCATTACGCAAGTCTATAAACGAAGTAATTTCATTGAGGCCACCTCGCTCACTATTGGTCAAACCCAGGAATACCTCAATGGACTTTACGTGGATATTGATTTTGAATTTACCGAACGCAGGTCTATCAACGGTTACAAAAAAATGGGATTCCTGGACAGCCTGATTCCCAATGACGATTTCAAACCATTCCAGGGATACCAGGCATTTATCGGTGAAATAACCATCAGCTATACTCCCGGACAAAAATACATG
Organism: uncultured Flavobacteriales bacterium; assembly: GCA_946478775.1. The sequence goes on along the minus strand of CAMLDR010000036.1, from coordinate 23,085 downwards.
CGCGAACCTCATCGAAAGGTGGTGCTGGGTTCCAAATGGCCTACAGTTTACGCCTTTTACGAACGCGGGATTCCAAAATTATTCGGCAGTGATGTAAACCACGAATACGCATTGCTTGGAATCTACCAGAACTTTCAATTGGGAACTTTCGGAACCTCTTCCTATCACCTCAAATCCGGAAAGTTCCTCAGTTCAAAAAGTCTGAAGGATGCAGATTTCAAGTACCAGCGACGCAGTGACCCCCTTTGGTTTTCCAATCCTTTATACTCCTTTCAGGATCAGGATTCCTCCCTTCCATCCCGGGATTATTACATTGAAGCCCATTTCATTCATCACGACAACGGTTCCATCATGAATAAAATCCCGTTTATGAAGAAAACAGGAATCGGACTGGTTTTCGGCTTTGGAGCTTTGTATGTGGCCGAATATAACTGGAAGCATTACGAAGTCCTTGCCGGGATAGAACGCAATTTCAAGTTCTCGAAAAGAAGGCTGCGAATCGGTTTATACGGAGTATTCTCGGACGGGAATAACATTACCCCCAGATGGACCGGAAAGATTTCCTTTGCTGTTCTGGATGACCGGAACATGAAATTCAATTTTTAAAAGGCGAAATACAACGTATTGACAAGTAGGGACGTGATGCATCGCGTCCCTACAATTTTTCATACATCGCGTTTCTGTCAAATTTTCATACATCGTGTTTCCGTCAAATTTCATCCAATTCCTTTTCAAAGTCAAATCTTGTCCTTATCTTTGCGCCAGATCTTTGATATAACTTATGAAGAAAGGTGGAGGGACTGGCCCTGTGAAACCTTGGCAACCTGCCGTTTTTAAAGCGAAAAGGTGCCAAATCCGATCCCGACGATTCTGTCGGGAAGAGATAAGTATAACAGTAGTATTTTTTTACTACTTCCCCTACTTCATAGTTTGCAAAGCATAAATGAAGTTATGAAAGACATCAAGCAATTACTAAAAGAACGTATTCTCATTCTCGACGGAGCTATGGGAACCATGATCCAACGCTATAACCTGGATGAAGAGGACTTCCGTAAAGGATGGTTTGAAGATCATCCGCATAAATTAAAGGGTGATAATGACCTTTTGGTCCTAACACGTCCGGATGTTATCAAAGAAATCCACGCACACTATTTAGAGGCCGGAGCCGACATTCTTGAAACCAATACTTTTGGTGGAACGACTGTTGCCCAGGCAGATTACCATTTGGAACATGCGGTTTACGATATCAACTACCACGGTGCGAAAATTGCCCGTGAAGTATGTGATGAGTTTACTGCCAAAAATCCGGATAAACCGAGATTTGTAGCCGGTTCTATGGGACCAACAACAAAACTGGCATCCATGTCCCCCGATGTAAATGATCCCGGGTTCAGAGCAATTACCTTCAATGAACTGGTAGTTGCATTTAAAGAGCAGGCAACCGGATTAATGGATGGCGGAGCAGATTTCCTGTTGGTGGAAACAATCACCGATACCCTGAACTCAAAAGCGGCGATGTTTGCCATTGATGAATTGAGCGAAGAACGCGGAATTCAGATCCCGATCATGATTTCCGGTACTATTACCGATCAAAGCGGGCGCACTTTAACCGGTCAAACAACAGAAGCATTTTTAGTTTCCGTTTCTCATATGCCGCTTTTAAGCATCGGTTTGAACTGTGCTTTGGGTGCAGATGCCATGAGACCTTACTTGCAGGTTTTGTCAAACCAGGCACCATTTGCGATCAGCGCTCACCCCAATGCAGGTCTACCAAATGAGTTTGGTCAATACGATGAAACTCCTGAAATGATGGGAGCTCAAATTGAAGAATTCCTGCAGGAAGGCCTGATCAATATCATTGGCGGCTGCTGCGGAACAACTCCCGATCATATTCGCACAATGGCTGAAATTGCAGCTAAATACTCACCACGAAAAATCAGCGAAACAGCAAACGCATGAAATTCTTACGATTATCGGGCTTAGAAGCCATTACCATCACACCTGAAAGTAACTTCACCAACATCGGGGAACGCACCAACGTAACCGGATCGCGTGCTTTCCTTCGAATGATCAAGGACAACGATTACGAAGCAGCCTTGTCTGTGGCACGTGAACAAGTAGAAGGTGGCGCACAGGTGATCGACATCAACATGGACGAAGGGATGATCGATGGAAAAGAAGCCATGGTGAAATTCCTGAACCTGATTGCTGCTGAACCCGATATTTCCAGTGTTCCGATCATGGTCGACAGTTCCAAATGGGAAATCATCGAAGCCGGATTGCAATGCATCCAGGGAAAAGGAATTGTAAATTCCATCTCATTGAAGGAAGGTGAAGAAAACTTCATCCGCCAGGCAAAACTGATCCGGCGTTACGGTGCAGCTACCGTAGTCATGGCTTTTGATGAAAAAGGTCAGGCAGACAGCTACGAAAGACGCCTTGAAATTTGTGAGCGCTCTTACCGCATCCTGGTAGACATCGTCAAATTTGCTCCCGAAGACATTATTTTCGACCCGAATATCTTCCCCGTTGCAACGGGAATGGAGGAACACAATAACAATGCCCTGGATTTTTTCCGGGCAACCAAATGGATTCGTGAAAATCTTCCAGGAGCACATGTTTCCGGCGGAGTTTCAAACGTTTCTTTCTCGTTCCGCGGGAATAACCCGGTGCGTGAAGCCATGCATTCGGCTTTCCTCTACCACGCCATTAAGCACGGAATGGATATGGGAATCGTGAACCCATCCATGCTGGAAGTTTACGATGACATTGATAAGCAATTGCTGGAGCGCGTGGAAGACGTTCTTCTAAACAGGAGAGATGACGCCACGGAACGCCTCTTGGATTTTGCGGAAAGTTTCAAAGGAGAAGACAAAAAGAAAGAGGTTTCCCAGGAATGGAGAAATGCTCCGGTTAATGAACGTTTAGCGCATGCCTTGGTAAAAGGGATCGTAGATTTCATTGACGAAGATGTAGAAGAATGCAGACATCAGTTCCCCAGACCGATCATGGTTATCGAAGGTCCATTGATGGATGGTATGAATATCGTGGGGGATTTATTCGGAAGCGGAAAAATGTTCCTGCCGCAGGTTGTGAAATCTGCCCGTGTCATGAAAAAAGCCGTGGCTTACCTGCTGCCGTTTATCGATGCTGAAAAAGACGGGAAATCCAGTTCTGCAGGAAAAGTGATCATGGCCACCGTAAAAGGAGATGTACATGATATTGGAAAGAACATTGTTTCGGTTGTACTCAGCTGCAACAATTATGAAATCGTAGATCTGGGAGTCATGGTTTCGGCTGAAAGGATTATCCAGGCAGCCATTGATGAAGAGGCCCATATCATCGGCTTAAGCGGATTGATTACGCCTTCATTGGATGAAATGGTCCATGTGGCAAAAGAAATGGAGCGTGCAAACCTTTCCATTCCGTTATTGATTGGCGGGGCAACCACTTCCAAAGTGCATACAGCAGTTAAAATCGAACAAAACTATCACAAAGGCCAAACCGTTCACGTATTGGATGCTTCGCGCTCCGTAACTGTTGTGGAACAATTGCTGGGTCACAAAAAAGAGCAGTTTGTAAAAGACTTGAAGGCAGATTATGCCCGTGTGCGTGAACATCATGAAAAACACCGGGGAGCAAAACAGGTATTGAGCTATGCCGACGCCTTAAAGAATAAATTGGTACTGGAATTCAATTCAGATACTATCAAAAAACCAAATCAATTGGGAGTTCAGGTCATTGAACAACAGGATTTGGCACTACTTGTTCCTTATATCGACTGGACTCCTTTCTTCCAAACCTGGGAATTGCACGGAAAGTTCCCGCGCATTTTAAAAGATGAGGTGGTTGGAAAAGAAGCTACCCAGCTTTATGAAGATGCACAGGCCATGCTGAAACAGATCGTGGATGAAAAATGGCTGACTGCCAAAGCAGCATTCGGCGTTTTCCCCGCAAACAGCATCGACGACGATATCGAGATCTATTCCGATGAACAGCGAACTTCCGTATTGGGAATTCAGCATTCTTTACGTCAGCAAACAAAGAAAACTGCCGGGCAACCCAATCTTTCCCTGGCGGACTTCATTGCTCCAAAAGACAGCGGAATGATTGATTACATCGGAGCTTTCGTAGTTACAGCGGGCCATGGAATTGAGGAGCACGTGAACCGTTTTGAAGCGGATCACGACGATTACAACTCCATTCTTATCAAAGCACTCGCCGATCGTTTTGCAGAAGCCTTTGCGGAATACCTGCATGCAAAAGTAAGACGTGAAACCTGGGGGTATGCCACTGACGAAACACTCGACAATGACGCATTGATTGCGGAACAATACAAAGGAATACGCCCGGCTCCGGGTTATCCCGCCTGTCCGGACCACACAGAAAAACCGAATCTGTTCAAATTATTGAACGCAGAAGAACTCAGCGGTGTTTCCTTAACCGAGACCTTAGCCATGTGGCCTGCAGCATCTGTTTCGGGCTGGTACTTTGCGCATCCGGATTCTAAGTATTTCGGACTTGGGAAAGTAACTCTGGATCAGGTAGATAACATTTCTGCAAGAAAAAAGATCGATTTAAATGAAATGAAACGCTGGTTATCAAGCAACCTTATGGATTAATTTAGCATCTTTACTTGGAAGATTAACGGTTTAATTGCCTAATTGTTAACAAATTAACACGAGATCGTTAATTTCACAATTTTGTGAACCCTGAAACTATGCTATTATGCGTTTACTACTCTTATGCCTATTGATTTCCACTTGTGGATTCTCTCAAACACCACCGACCGCACAATTTACTGCATCACCATTGATTGTTTGCCTGGAGCAAAGCATCCAATTCACCAACCAATCAACGGCAGGTAGTTCACCTATCACTTCGTGGTCCTGGGATTTCGGGGACGGGAATGCGTCTACGTTACAAAACCCCAGTCACGTATACAGTGCCCCGGGAACGTATACCGTAACCTTAACCGTACAGGCTTCAAATGGTCAGGCAGATTTTGAACTAAAGTCGGCATACGTAAAAGTAAATCCGAAACCTGTTCCAAACTTCACTACTACAGCAAACGGCTGCAGTCTTCCGGTAAGCGTAACTTTTGGAAATACCACTACGGGAGCCGTTTCTTACAATTGGAATTTCGGGAACAGCCAAACCTCGACTTTGCAAAATCCGGCTGCGGTCAACTACACTACTGCAGGGACATATAACGTGACACTGATTGCCACCAATAGTTTCGGATGTAAGGATACGATGATCAAACCGATCGTTATTTCCAATTTTCAGGCAGGAATTACAGCTCCTGCAACTGCATGTCAAAATACTCCGGTCAGTATTACCAACAATTCCACGGTTGGATCCAATTCGTGGAGCTGGACTTTTCCGGGAGGTTCACCAGCCAGTTCTACTGCTCAGAACAATACCGTTGTTTATTCTACACCCGGAACATATACCATTGGTCTGACAGCTCAAAACACCGGTTTGGGATGTTCGGGAGCAACTACGAAACAAATCACGATCTTACCTACTCCGGTTCCTTCATTCACTGCAAATCCAACAACAGGCTGCGCTCCCCAAGGTGTTACTTTTACAAATACAAGCCCGGCCGGATCAAACTTTGTATGGACTTTCGGAGACGGAACCACTTTCAACGGACAAACTCCACCGGTACATACTTACCAAAACAACGGAACATACAACGTGACATTAACCATGACAGGTGCCAACGGGTGCCCTGGATCTGTAAGCTTAAATGCAGTTACTTTAACACCGCCGCTTGCAGGTTTCACCAGCACGGATACCGCAGGATGTGATCCGTTGACCGTTACATTTATAGACACCTCGTCCGCGAGTATTCCAATTACTAACTGGTTATGGACTTTTGGAGACGGAACCACTTTTAACGGACAAAACCCTCCTGCTCATATCTATAACCTGGGAGTTTACGATGTTTCACTCACCATTACCACTCAAACAGGATGTCAGGGAACCGTAACCATTCCGGCTTACATTGAAGTAGGTAAAGTAGATTTAGTGGCCTTCACACTGGATGCATCGCCTGAATGTGCTAAAAGGTCCATTCATTTTCAGAATGAATCCGTGGTATTGACCCCGCATACTTCCGATGAGGTAACTTACCATTGGGATTTTGGGGACGGAGGCACTTCAAATCTTGAAAACCCGGATTATTCTTACTCATCAGATACCGGTTATTTCGATGTGACACTGATTGTAACTTTCAGAGGATGCAGCGATACACTGGTCATGACCGATGCAGTATACATCAAAGCACCGATCAGTCGATTCCAACCCGCTCAAACCTTGTATTGCAATCCGGCTAGTTTGCCTGTAAATGTGGTTGTAAACGACCAGGCTATTATCGGAGCACTTCCGGATGATTGTTTAATGATCTGGCGCTGGGGAGACGGGACAACAACCACATTCGACGATCCTGTTTTCGATGATGCTGATTTAGGAACAACTTCACACAATTACCTCACATATGGTACTTATACCATCAAGCAGGTTATTTACAATTTCACTACCGGGTGTGAGGACAGTACTACTCAAACCATTCATATTTCCACTACCACAGCCGGAATTACCGGGATCGCAAATGACAGTATCTGTGTGAATTCCAGTTTTTCCATGCAGCAGAATTCCACTTCTTCTCATCCTTTCGGAACCTATTCCTGGAACATGGGTAACGGACAAACGGTTTCGGGTGCCAATCCAAGCTATGCTTATCCGGGCTTCGGAACTTTTGCAATCACTTTAACGGCAACAAACAGTGTGGGCTGTGCAGACAACGAAACATTCAGTCCGATGGTAGCATTGGATTTGCCTTCCGCTCAACTAACTCCCAATGACAATGCCGGCTGTGCTCCTTTTGTGGTCACGTTCACCAATGGCTCGACCCTGCAAAATAACGGGGTGAATCTGGCATCGTTCCTGTTTACATTTAACGATAACGGCACCACGCAAACCACAACAAACGTTGGAACAACAGTAAACCATACTTACAACACGGAAGGAAACTTTACGGCAACCCTGGTGGCTACAGACCAATTTGGCTGTGTATCAGCTCCTGCAAGCACTTCTGTGTCGATCACGAAACCAACGGCCGTATTCACGATTGATTCCGTGGTTTGTAACCAGGAAAATGTGAGTACTGTGAATGCATCTTCCGGTTTGGCGCCATTAAGCTATCAATGGATTGTTGACGGATCACAAGTCACTACAGGAATCGATTATGCGTATGCTTACAATGAAAGTTTAAACAATTCCACATCCAGTTTTACGCATGGTTATGTTTTAATCGTAACGGACGGAAACGGATGCAAGGATACCTTGTCGAAAATCCTCACGATTTCAACTCCCGTTGCAATTCCCCAGTATTCGTTTAGTGGAGCTGCAACCAATGCGAACGGTGATTATTTATGTCCGCCCGTTTTTGCTTCTTTGACGGATGCTTCTTTGTCTTACGGTGCTATTGCCAATTACAGCTGGATCTTTGGGGACGGGAAAACTTCCGTGCTTGAAAATCCCAACAATACTTATGTATTCCCCGGAACGTACAGTTTGTCCTTAGCCATTACGGATGAATTCGGTTGTACATCCGATACAACTTATATTGACTACCTGACCATCTTCGGACCGGTTGCCAATCCTTCCTGGACACAAAACCTGGGCGGCTGCGGCCAGGATGTTGATTTCACGATCGGGGCAACCAGTTTCCTGGAAACGATCATTTGGAACCTGGGAGATGGGTCTACGGTAAATGATTCAACCAGCTTTTCGCATACGTACCAAGACGTAACTACCTACAATCCAACATTGACGGTTACTGACAGCAATAATTGCGAGGTCATTTATCCGATGAATCCTATCACTATTCCGGACATCGGATTGAATGCTTTTTTTGAGGTAAATCCACCATTGATTGATTTAGGTACAACCGTTGAAATAGATGACCAATCCACGAGCGTAAACGGGATTTTGACCTGGACATGGGATATGAGTCCAAATCCACAGGTAATCAATAATTCAGGCGCTTCCATCTATACGAATTATTATACCCCGGGATCTTACACGATTACCCTGACGGTAGAGGATCCGAACGGATGTTTTGATACCTACACGGAAATAATCATCGTTGTAGGAGATTTTGAAATGCCGAATATCATTACTCCAAACGGCGATGGAACAAATGAGAACTTCTCTTTCAAATTTGACATTTTCAAGTCATTTGACATCGTTATTATAAACCGATGGGGAAATGTTGTCCACGAAGGTAAAAACGTTACAGGAACCCTTTTCTGGGACGGAAAAACACAAGGTGGCGATCCATGCAGCGAGGGAGTTTATTTCTATAAACTGAATGGAATCTTGAAAGACAACAATCCCATCCAAAAGGCCGGGTTTGTAACACTTGTCAGATAAATAAATCTTTAGTTCAACTTTAAAATAGTATTCAGGTAAAAAACAAAAAGCGATCATTGCTGACCGCTTTTCGTTAACCTAACCTAACCACTATTCACTGAATCAGAAACTGAAGATATCAGCTCCTTTTCGATTACAAAATTGCGCATTAAATTATGTAATTCAAAACCCAATTTCCAACATTTCCAACATTTCTTGAAAGTTAATACCCCGTTACCGAATTAAAAACCATTGCTTTATCGTCCTAAACAGACCATTCAGAAGATTTTTACCCCTATTCGGCAGTTCTAACTATTGGAATCCTAAAGAATTCACCATGGTGAATTTTTAACAACTATTTAGCTAAAATCATCTTTTCTACAACTCTGATTAAAAATTTTAAAACGGGAGATTTTTATAACTTTGCCGGGTGACGGAATATATTCAAATATTTACAGACGGTTCTGCAAGGGGAAATCCGGGTCCGGGAGGCTACGGAATCATACTCCGGTACAAACAATCCGTCAAAGAGATTTCTCAGGGTTTCCGATTAACTACCAATAATCGCATGGAATTACTGGCGGTGGTTTGCGCCCTGGAGAGTTTGAAAACCAATACCATTCCTGTCAAAATATACTCCGATTCGAAATACGTGATTGATGCCATTGAGAAACGATGGGTTTATGGCTGGCATGCAAAAGGATTTGCAAAGAAGAAAAACAAGGATCTTTGGCTTCGATATCTTTCCATTTCGAAATCATTCCAAATCGAATTCATTTGGGTGAAAGGCCATAATGGTCATCCGGAAAATGAGCGCTGTGATGTATTGGCTGTTGAAGCTGCTTTAGGAACGAACCTGCTGGTAGACCACTACTTCGAAGAAGTTCAGCGACACGAAGATTAATTACTCAGAAAACAGGATTTCACGAAGGTATACACCAAAGGATGTGGAAGTTCCCTGGTGGAACTGATTTGAGGACAAAATCCGCATGCCAGGAAAAACCGGCGATTCTTCAAGCTAATTATTTCCGGTTCTTCAAACTGATTGTAGGCTTCAATATCCACATCTGTTTCAGTAAGGCTTCCGATGAGCTGCGGATACAAACTATAGCGGGTTGCCGTAAGTTCTTCCGGGTTCCGGGTTTCGTATAAATGGATTAGTGCAGAAGAATGGGGAACAACATAAACCCGCTCGAAATGATTTCCATCCACCAGGTTATCTGATATCAGCTTTTCTCCGTTTGCACTCAGATTATTGCGATGGATCAATACGTCTATCAATGCTTTATACCCTTCTCCGGTTATAAAAACAGGCGCTTCCTGCTGAAGTAACAGATCGATTACTCCGTTGAGGTAAAATAAATTGAGGTATGGCCCCGGAGCAAACCAGAATCCGTCGTAATTCGACAATTGCTGAGGCTTCATGTTAATTACCTCATTTACCTTTATCCAGTAATAAGATAACTCCACCTCCAAAAAACGCCCCGCATGATCCAAGGCCATATTAGTCGCATGATGTGTATTGAAGGTAAAATTAAAATCTCCAATAATCCCAATCTTCAGTTGCTGCATAAAGAATAAACTAAAAAGCCATCTGTCTGTTAACAAATGGCTTCTTTTAAATTATCAAATTATCTTCTAAACCAACCCTTGAAAACTGCGTTCGTGATCGGCATTGAAAGTGTTATCATATCATTCGGATCCGGAGTAGTCAGATCGGGTGTATCCCGATATACCACACAATCGAATGTGCATGTAAACTTGGAATAATCTCCTGATCCATCAGATTCCTGAGTGATACCAGTGAAAATAACATCCTGAGGAATGGGTGATGCTTCATCCGAAGTCCAGATATTTCCGGAACCATCGCGGTAAACCACTTCAAAACCTGCGGCTGCCATATCCGAATAAAGAGGCTCTGTAACCGAAGTGAAATAGCTGTTGAATGCTGATAAACTTGGATCGCTGGAAGCACTTCCGTCAAATTGAAGCGTACCCAATCCTACACGAATGGAAACCAAACCATTGGAAGATTTCATGTTTGCATAGTAAGTAGCCGTGGAAGGCGTTGGTGATGGCTGAATTAATTTAGTTTTTGTTGCATCTAAATAATAACCGTCAACGTTTTGTGTCAATTCTATCTGGCTTCCATTAATGGTACCGATAAAATTAGATTCCAATTCAACCTTTGGTGTCGGTGCCGGAATAATTTCGTGTTTTGGACAACCCGCTAAAAATACAGAACCAAACACAAAAAGTGCAATAACTTTTTTCATAGATATATCGTTTTTCAAACCAATGTGTTCATGGAACACAATTCGAAAATACAACTTTTTTTGTTACACCAAAGATATTTCTAAAAATCTCCCACATCCGGGCTGATTTCGAGCCACCTATATCTGTCAGAACGGAAGTTATTCAGGCTCTTAAAAGCTTACTTTGTTCCGGGAAACAATAATAAGGAAGGAAAATCGGTTGATCCGTTTCATTCGTTAAATCCATGGAGTAAATGATCTCTGTCTCAGAGATTACAATGGTATCCAGGTTCTCGTCAATGTTCAAATCAATTCCGCGTACGCTTAACTCACACAGTAATTGATTGAAGGCACTCATACTAACGAAAATCTGGCTTTCATAACCCGTCCCGTTTTCATAGATGCAGCAGTCCAATTGAACTTCCGTTGATGAATTCTCAAATTGAATCCGGTTTAATAAGATGCTGTCGAATATTGTTTTCATACTGTTTCACTTTGATGATACAAATTTGCACCCAGTAGTTCGTAAAGTACTTACGATCTACTCTACAGTATGAAAAAAATTAAAAAAAGCTCACTTCGACTCCGCTCAGTGACCTGTTCTACTTAACTAAATTAAAAAAATTCAATTAAAAGCTGACTGAGCGGAGTCGAAGGCAGTGTTTTGCATTTTGAATTTTATTAATTTCACAGGACTTATAGATAGAACGATGAAATATTTCCAAATAGACAAAAACCTTTTTATTGAAAACCGGAAGAAATTTACGGCAAAAATGGCAAAAAACACTTTAGCCGTATTCAATTCAAACGATATTTACCCGGTAAGTGCTGACGGAACTTTACCTTTCACCCAACACCGGGACATTTTCTATTTGTCGGGGGTGGACCAGGAAGAAAGTATTTTGGTTTTGTTCCCGAATGCAAGTAATGAAGCACATCGTGAGGTCCTTTTCTTAAAAGAAACGAATGATCACATTGCTGTTTGGGAAGGCGCCAAACTAAATAAAGACCAGGCATTTGAAACAGCAGGAATCAAAACTGTTTACTGGCTGCAGCAATTTCCAACCATTTTCAAACAGCTGATGTCTGAAGCGGAAGGGATTTACCTGAATACCAATGAGCATCTGCGTGCTGACACCACTGTTCAAACGCGTGAAGACCGTTTCATTATCCAGGTAAAACAAGATTATCCGGCACACCAGGTACACAAAAGCGCCCCGATCATGCACCAGATCCGTTCGGTGAAAGAAAAAGCCGAATTGGATTTAATGCAAACAGCCTGTGACATTACCGAAAAGGGATTCCGACGGATTTTAGGTTTTGTAAAACCGGGTGTTTGGGAATACGAAATCGAAGCGGAATTTTCTCATGAGTTCCTGCGAAACCGATCTAAAGGATGGGCTTACACCCCGATTGTTGCTTCCGGAAAAAATGCTTGCGTGCTTCACTACATTGAAAACAATATGCAATGCAATGACGGCGACGTAATCCTGCTGGACGTTGGAGCAGAATACGCCAATTACTCTTCGGATATGTCGCGAAGCATACCGGTTAACGGGCGCTTTACTCCAAGACAAAAAGAAGTTTACAATGCCGTTCTGCGTGTTAAAACAGCTGCGGAAAAAATGCTTGTTCCTGGAACCATGCTGGCTGAATACCAAAAAGAAGTAGGGCGTTTAATGGAGTCCGAGCTATTGGGATTGAAATTACTGGACCAAACAGCTATTAAGAACCAGGATCCGAACTGGCCGGCATATAAAAAGTATTTCATGCACGGAACATCGCATTATTTGGGACTCGACACCCATGACGTAGGTCTTTGGAACGTGCCGATCGAAGCGAACATGGTATTTACCTGTGAACCTGGAATTTATATTCCGGAAGAAGGTTTGGGAATCCGAATCGAAGACAACTTAGTTGTTCAGGCATCCGGAGAACCGTTCAACCTGATGAGAAACATCCCGATCGAAGCAGATGAAATAGAAACGTTGATGAACCAGAAATAAGGAGTATCATCCAGTGAATAGATGATCATTTTCAAACCGGAATAGCTTTCTTCGGCTGTTCAATGAATTCTGAACCTATTGAGATACGTCACCATTTGAGGACAAAACATAACTAAATCTATGGACGAAAATTTATTAAATTACCGGATTTCAGGAAATGGAAGTCCTGTTGTTTTTTTGCATGGTTTCATGGAAGATTTGAGTATGTGGGACGAATTGATCCAGCATCTTCCGATAAAAGCCGTATGCATTGATCTGACCGGCCACGGCAAAAGCCCTATCGATTTTAATGCCACTCCTTCGATCCTGTCCATGGCAAAGGGAGTAGAGAAAATCATCTTGCATGAAAAACTGAAGCATCCGATCATTGTGGGACATTCCATGGGCGGCTACGTTGGGCTGGAACTGATGAAACTCATTCCCGGACTGGAGCATTTGATCTTATTCCATTCGCACCCCTGGAGTGACTCCGAAGACAAAAAGAGAGACCGCGAGCGCGTGGCAAATATGGTACTGACCAAAGCTCCCGTTTTTATCCGTGAAGCAATTCCAAACCTGTTTCACAATCCGGACAAAATGCAAGACGCTATCAATCATTATATTCACATAGCGGAGCAGATGGAACCCAAATCCATTGCATGGGCGGCATTAGCCATGAAAAACCGCTTTGACCTGGCTTATCTGATGGAAAAAAATCCGGAGAAATACACCGTTATCAGCGGTCAGAATGACAAACTGGTAAATGTGGGATTGCTGGAATCGTTTTGTACCCAAAATAAAATATCGTCCATCGTTTTCCCCAATACAGCACATATGTCGCACGAGGAAAACCGGGAGGAAGTGATTCAATTATTTAAAACCATTTTTTAAAAGGAAGCCCGGAAAATTTTCTGCCCCGACTTTTTAAAGGTTGTTAAGCAAAAAATAAATAATTTTAACGGTATTAACTTTTGATTATACTACCAAGGAGCATATTTTAACAGTTGAAAAAAGAATGTGTTCTGTTTCAAAACAGGTACTCAGTTTATTAGAACTCGTAAATTGTCGATAAGAACAAGTAACAAACTACATTATGGAACCGAAAAGACTTCGTGCTTTGGTCATTGATGACGAAGAATACGCACGCAAAAATTTAATGATGATGCTGGACGATTTTTGTCCGGAAATCGAAGTGATCGGTGAAGCTTCCGGAAAAGAACAAGCCAAAGCACTCATAACTGCCAGTAAACCCGACGTAATTTTTCTTGATATCCGTATGCCGAGCGGCGCAGAAGGGTTCGAATTACTGGAAGAGGTGGAAGAAAAAAACTTCCTGGTGGTTTTCGTTACAGCCTTTAAAGACTATGCCATTCGCGCCTTCAACGCCAGCGCTGTTTATTACCTTCTGAAACCGATCGATATTGACGATTTAAGGATTGGAGTGGAAAAACTAGTGGAAGCAAATACGCTTTTCTCACAGGACCCAGAAAATTATGTGACTTACTTCAGAAGTTTGCGCAACTTATCTGACCAACTGCTTCGGAACAAACCAAACAACCGCATTGCGATCAGCCACACCAAAGGACTGAAAATTGTGGAAGACAATACGATTTCTCACCTGGAGGCGAGCGGAAACTGTACCACGATCTATTTCAATGACGGAACCCGTTACCTCGACACCCGGACATTAAAAATTTATGAAAACATCCTGAATCCTGCCAAGTTTTTCAGAGTTCACAAATCCCATATCATTAATCTAAACAACCTGGCCGAATACGTGAATGAAGACGGTCATTTTGCCGTTCTGAAAAGCGGATTGCGCATTCCGGTTGCCAGAAATCGCGTGACTGATTTTGTGAAAATGCTGAAAGAAGGATGAGAATATTTACATGGATAGTCTTTGCAGCTATTTCAACTTTTGGAATGGCTCAGGACTATTCTTTCATAACTTATTCCAACGGACAGGGACTTCCTCAGTCGCAGGTGCAATGCATCACACAGGATGACGACGGCTATTTATGGGTTGGAACTTTGGGTGGTTTGGCAAAATTCAACGGAAAAACATTTACAACTTTTCCTTTGGAACAAGGATTGTTCAATAACCGTATTTCCTGTCTTCAGTTTATCCAAAAAACAATCTGGGTGGGGCATGAAGGCGGAATTACCCAAATCCAAAACAATAAAGCACAGACCTTCTCACTCGGGGAAGATGATCGAACGGTCATCGTAACGGATTTCATCTTGTACCAGGGAAAAGTAATTGTTTCCACGGAAGGAAGCGGTTTATACATTATTTCGAACGGCCATATTTCGAAAGTAAGTTTGAAAAACCCGAACGCTTCCAGCTGCAGGGACCTGGAAGTCATTAATGGGAAATTGTATATCGGCACGCGTGACGGATTGTATTTCACCGAAGACCTGATTAATTTTAGTCATGTGGAAGCGTTTAAGGATCGCCGGATTTCCGGAATTGCTTTAACAAACAACCACGTTTTCATTTCCACTTCTTTTGAAGGTTTATTCCGATCTGATCGGTCATTCCAAACATTCGATTCTATTCCGGTGCAGTCAGACGACCTGTATATCGGGGCACTGGAAAGTGACCGATCCAATCAGCTTTGGCTGGCATCCCCTGAAGGAATGATTCGATTGTCGCCCCAGATGAAGCAGCTCAATTTGAATGAAGCAAACGGACTACCGGTAAAAGCAATCAATTGTTCTTTCCAGGACAAGGAAGGGAATATCTGGTTTGGAAGCGACGGAAAAGGATTGATCCGATTTGCGAATCAAAACCTGCAGATCTATTCTACCAAAACAGGAATGCCATCAGACCTGATTCTTTCGGGAGCAAAGCTGAAGAACGGCACTTACCTCTTTGGTTCCTATGATAAAGGAGCTTTCAAAATGAACCTGAATGGCGTTTGTGAACAAATTCCAATTCCCGCAACAACCATTTGGGACATTGAATATTTCAACGGGCTGGCCTGGTTTGCTACAGATGATGGGATTTTCAGCTGGGATTTTAAGTCTGAGCCAAAAAAGGTTGTATCGAGGCATTTCTCCAAAACGTTCAGAGTATTAAAACCTTTTAAAAACAGGTTGATCGTTGCCGGGGAAGAAAGTATCGGCTACATCGAAAATAATACGCTTCACCACTACTCCAGTTTCAAATTCAACCTCAATAAAGACGGAAACATCCGTGACATTGCGCCCTCCTATTCCAACATACTGGTAGCAACATCCAAAGGATTATACGAACTGGACCTTGCCAAAAAAACGCAGAAGCTTCTTAAAAAGTTCAAAACAAGTATTTCCTCCATAGAAACAGATACCGACAACCGCATCTGGATAGGCACGGAGAACGGTTTGGTTATCTTCGACGGGATCAATTATACCCCTGTTTCCTACAGTTCAAAAAGCGGAGCCCGCTTCATCAATTTTATTCACCGGGTAGACAAGCACATGTTCATTGGTACCAATGACGGCTTATACGTTTTCGAGAACCGGGAAGGATCGCAAATCCTGGTAAAACACATCGGAACCAACAACGGGTTAATCAACCTGGAATCAAACATCAACTCTTCCATTTACGAAGGTGGAAATTTTTGGTTTGGGACCAGTGACGGGCTCGCAAAACTTTACTTAGGCCAGGAAGCAGGGTTTTCGGACTTTGCTCCTAAACTCAACATTGCGCGGGTATTGGTCAATTATCGTGAAATCGACCCTTCGGAGATCTATAGCGGACTGAAATTAAATTATTCCAAAAACAACCTCATTATCGACCTGGATGGAATTTCGATGGAAGATCCGGAATCGGTTACATTCCAATACCGACTTGAAGGTGAATCCGATAAATGGTCTCCTCCAACTTTAAATCCGACGATCATTCTTTCCAACCTGGATGCCGGAAATTACACTTTACAAATCCGTGCTATTTCAGGGACCAAAAAAATATCGGAAATCAGTTCTTTCGCCATTACCATTACGCCTCCGTTTTGGCGGACCTGGTGGTTTTACATCTTCGTTTTCATAGTCATTGCTTTAGGAATCCGCTATTATTTCAGATTGCAAATCAAGCGGGAAAGAGAGCGCAACTACAAGGTCAATTTAGAGAACAAATCGCGGTTACTTGCCCTGGAACAGCAATCTCTGAATGCAAGTATGAACCGGCATTTCATTTTCAATTCATTAAACTCCATTCAATATTTCATTAACACACAGGACCGTGTATCTGCCAATCGCTATTTAACAAGCTTTGCCAAGCTGATCCGCAAGAACCTGGACAGTGCTTCGGAAGGAGACAATATGGTGACTTTGCACCAGGAATTGGAGCGACTTGAATTGTACCTTTCACTGGAGGCCATGCGCTTCAAGGACCGCTTCACTTATGAAATTGACAATCAGGATATTGACCTGGAACAAGTAACGGTTCCCGCTATGCTTCTTCAGCCATTTGTAGAAAACAGTATCATACATGGAATTCTTCCGGATGAAACCAAAAAAGGAGAAATTGTAGTGACGATCAAAGCACTTGGGGACCAGTTGGAAATATGTATTGATGACAACGGGATCGGGATCGACTACAGTTTGAACAAAAAGGCCAAATTTAAAGGGGATCATAAGTCCCAGGGAATGGAAATCACTTCCAAAAGAATAGACCTGATCCGCGAAATGTGGAACAAAGATTACGAGCTCATTGGTCCCTTTCAAATGACCAATCCTGACCGTTCAATCAAAGGAACGCGCGTTTTAATCAAAATTCCTTATGAAAATTTGGAAATGAATGATTAAATAGTTTATATTTGTTCAGTATGCCTTTTTACGATATGAAAAAGTTAACAATTATAGCATTATTATTAGTCGTGATTACAGCTTGTGAGAAAGCTGATATCCGTCCAAGAACCAGTGGCTGTATGGAGCCAACACCGGAAGCAAAAGATCTTTCAATAGAAACTCCTGCACCTGACGGAACGGGAAATCCTAACGCTTTGGGCGGGGGTGGTTCCGGGACTGACAATCCAACCGTTGATCCGAATAGTCCGGACCCGGAAGGAGAAGACATTACAGATCCACTAAGAAAGAAAGATCAGAAAGACAATAAATAAAAAAATCCCGGTTCAATGAATCGGGATTTTTTTTGTGCTATAAATTCGCTATCTATTTACTGGAAGTGATCCCAGCCCTGAGCTCTCAAAGGAATTAAGGATTCATTCGTGTCAACCAGGTAAGTTCCTTCACTTGCATCCGTCATGTAACCGATAATTGTCATATGCGGGTTGCCTTTAATCTTATCGAAATCACTTTGAGCCACCGTAAACAATAACTCATAATCCTCTCCGCCATTCAAAACACAGGTTGTAGGGTCCAGGTTAAAATCAATTGCAGTAGTGGAAGTGAGTGAGTCAATCGGAAGTTTTGCGTTGTAGACCATTGCTCCTTTGTTACTGGCTTTACAGATATGCAATATTTCGGAAGCCAAACCATCCGAAACGTCAATCATCGCCGTGGGAACAACCTCCAGTTCTTTCAGATACGTAATGATATCTAAACGCGCTTCCGGCTTCAACTGTCTTTGAATAATGTAGTCTTTCCCATCCAAATCGGGCTGAATATCCGGATTTGCCTGAAAAACGCTCTTTTCCCGTTCCAAAACCTGCAATCCAACATAAGCCGCTCCCAGATCTCCGGAAACCACCAATAAATCATTCGCCCCTGCTCCCGACCTGTAAACCACTTTGGATTTATCTACCACACCCACAGCGGTTACGGAAATGACCAATCCGGATCTGGAAGAAGTAGTATCTCCCCCGATCAGATCTACTTTATAGTGCTGACAAGCCAGGCGGATGCCATCATACAATTCCTCCAAAGCTTCCAAAGGAAACCGGTTGGAAACAGCTATTGAAACGGTAATCTGTTCCGGTGTTCCATTCATTGCAGCAATATCAGACACATTTACCGCAACCGATTTATAACCCAAATGCTTAAAGGGAACGTACATCAAATTGAAATGAACGCCTTCTACCAGCATATCTGTAGAAATCAAGGTGTATTGCTCCTCATTTCGTTCCAGAACAGCCGCATCATCTCCAATCCCGAAAGCAGTTGATTCTCTCGTGATCAGGAAATTCTTAGTCAATAAATCAATGGTTCCAAATTCTCCCAGGGATTCCAGGTCTGTTCTTTTTTCTTCCGACATGTGTTCTAAAATATAGTACAAAGATAATACAATGGAGAATGGAGAATGAAGAATTGAAAAGTGAAAACGAAAAGAAGAAGCCTCTTGTCTTGATTTCGGTAAGAATGAAGTACATTTATTGCACAACTCCATCCATCATGAAGAACATCCTCTTTCTCCTTCTCTTTTTAAATGCACTTCCGGGTAAAGCCCAAACTTTCACCCGTTCAGAACTCCCCACCACGGTTTCCACTCCCTGGGAATTGTTTTACGGTCCGGATTCCATGCTTTGGGTAACGGAAAACAACGGGAGAGTGTCACGGATCGATCCGGAAACAGGAACTAAAACCCTTGTTTATACAGCAAGCGATTATTTCGGTGGAAGTCCTTTGGAAAATTCGGTGTTATGCCCCAGTCTTGGAATTGGAAGCGGTACTTTGGGGCTTGCACTCCACCCTGATTTTAAGACTGCAGGATCTTCGTTCATTTATTTCATGTATTCCTATAATTCAGGCACTCCGGGAAGCCCGGTTACCAAATTCAAGATCAGAAGGCTGGAATGGAACCCGAACACGTCACAAGTAGTTGCTTATACAGATATTGTAACCGGAATCTCAAACGGGTACGATCACCTGGGAGGAAGATTACTTGCCGTAAAACGGAACGCTGTTCCATATCTTTTTGTAACAATTGGTGATCGCGGTTCTTCCGAAACAAATAGTCCGCAATGCTACAATCCGCAATCAGACAACCCCAATAACTTTGCACAGGACCCTGCTACAGACAACGGTAAAATTCATCGTTTCCATATGGATGGGAGTATTCCGGCCGACAACCCGATTCCGGGAAATTCGTTTTTCACTCGCGGTCACCGCAATCCGCAGGGATTGGTCTACAACCCCAACCTGGACCTGCTTTACGCCATTGAGCACGGAGACCGGACCGATGACGAGATCAATATCCTGGAAAAAGGAATGAACTACGGATGGAAAAACGTGCATGGATTCCACGATGATGGGAATTTCCCCGGTGAGGCAGCTTATGTGAGTAATTACGTGCCGCATCCTCAAATTGCTAACGATCAGTTGGTTGAACCCATTTATTCCATCTGCCAGGTGCCCACTCCCAATTCAAACAACGGGAGTTCCTGGTGCACGGTCGCTCCTTCTGACGGCATCTATTACAAAAGCTCGTCTATCCCGGAATGGACGAACAGCATTCTCCTCGTTACACTCAAAAAAGGAGACAATACCAGTATGGAATTGTACCAATTCAAACTAAACGCACAAGGAACAATGGAGACCTCCACGTCCCAAAATCCAAATCCGAAAAAGTACTTCGCCGAAGACCAGGAATTGAACGGTCGCCTGCGTGATATTGCCCTTTCTCCCGACGGAAAGAAAATTTACCTGATTAACAACGGAGGAGGAACTGCAAACACGGATAAAATCACGGTTTACACCTATGTTGAACCACCTGCTCTCCCCTATCCCGAAGCAGGTTTGAAGCTTGCTCCGAATCCCACCAACGGAAGCATCCAGCTGCACCTCCCTGAAAACAAACCTTACACCCTCCAGATCTTCGATTCCCGCGGAGCAAAGCTGAAGGAATTCAAAGACGCTGCGGAAATTCTGACTTTGGACCTGGCATTTCTTTCGAAAGGCGTTTACTGGTTTCATTACCAATCAGAGAGCATGAAACGGGTTCAGAATTTTGTAAAGGAATAAAAAACAACTACGTGATCCATACGCCTATTGTGATCAAATGAACCACATAGAGACACATGGAACACATAGAAAATTTGTTACCACTAACAGATCAATGAATCGGCGGTGGTGTATTGGCCGGACAAGTCGGATTTGGACATTGTTGGTGCCCCTCCGGTAATGGCGTGCCACAAGCCGGACAAAACTTCTGCTCTCTAGCAAGATAAAACTGCTTTTTCATACCCCTCATTTTTTGTTACACTGAAAGTTAGGAAAAAACAAATTGGGAAGAAGTTAAAGAGTGTTAGCGGATATGAGAACGGAAGGTTAATCTACGAACTCACCCTATCAACTTTTTGAGGAGAAAACCAAACACTAGCGATTACTCCACCAACGTTCGATCAAATCGTTAGGGTAAACATTGATTTTTGTTCCGAAGTCATTTATAAAATAGTAACAAGGAATGTTTTCATCCATACATATGGCAGTTAGTTCTTGTCCCCACTTATAGTAAGTAGGAGTATCTCTACCTACGGTCAGGTGATGAAAAAACAACGAATTGTGATTTGGAACATTGGGAGCAGGGTACTTTCCCTTTCTAACAATTTGGTCTTTTCTTAATTCAGTGCAGTGCATAGTGATCATTATATTAGTTATAGCTGCTAAAATAGCACTTCTGTACCAAATCCAGTCCCCACTTCCAAAACTCTACCAATACTATTTCACCACCAAACAAATACCCACAAAAAAAGGAGTCTATTTCTAAACTCCTTTTTTTTCCCTTTTATTGTTGACCCACTAGGGCTCGAACCTAGACTCTTCTGGACCAAAACCAGACGTGTTGCCAGTTACACCATGGGTCAATTGCGAGGGCAAAGTTAATACTAAATTCTTTTGATCCAAGTAAAGCGGTAAAAAAAATGGCGTTTTGCCTTTAAAAAGTGGAAAAAACATTGAATTTCATTCATTTAGCATTTTTCAACATTTCTATGAGGAATCGTCACAATATATTTATAACTTCGCAAGTCAAACTTTCAAAGTAAATCATGAATTACAGTAAACTGAATAACCTAACAGGCTGGTTTGTTTTTTTAATCGCAACGATTGTTTATTTCCTGACCATTGAAGATACCGTTTCACTTTGGGATTGCGGGGAATATATCACAGCAGCAAATAAATTAGAAGTGGGTCACCCTCCGGGCGCACCGTTATTCATGGTACTTGGACGTTTGTTCTCTTTCTTCGCTGAGCCGGAAATGGTTGCCGTATGGATCAACCGTCTTTCGGCACTATGCAGTTCATTCACGATTTTATTCCTTTATTGGTCCATTACCATGTTCGGTAAAAAGATCATGCAGCGTAAAGAAAGAGATTGGTCGAGAGGAGATCAAATCGCTGTTGTTGGAGCAGGAATCATTGGAGCTTTGGCTTATACATTCTCAGATTCATTCTGGTTCTCTGCTGTTGAGGGGGAGGTTTATGCGATGTCATCGCTTTTCACGGCTGCCATTTTCTGGATGATCCTGAAATGGGATGCTGAAATGATCGGTATCAAACACGGAGAAATAACAGACGGAAGATCTCCGATGCGTTGGATGATCCTGATTTGGTTCATGTTCGGTTTGGCTATCGGGGTCCATTTATTGGGTCTACTTGCAGTTCCGGCGATTGCCTTCGTGATGTACTTTAACCTTTGGGAAAAGACGAATTTGAAAGGAATCATCCTGACAGGTTTGATCTCTGTAGTGGTACTTGCGTTCGTTCAGGAAGGAATTATCCCCGGTTCGGTTGCATTGGCTTCTTCCTTCGAGGTTGCTTTCGTCAATTCATTTGGATTACCGTTCTTTTCAGGAACGATTTTCTTCTTCCTCTTATTGATCGGCTTATTCATCTGGGCTTTCAGATATGCAAAAAGAAAAGCGAAACCAATTCTGAATACAGCTTTGTGGAGTTTGGCATTCCTTTTAATCGGTTACGGATCCTTTGCTGTCATTGTAATTCGTTCCAATGCAAACACGCCTTTGGATGAAAACGACCCTGAAAACCTGGTAACGCTTCACGCTTATCTAAAACGTGAGCAATATGGTTCATGGCCTATTCTGAATGGAAATCACTGGAACTCTACTTTAGCAGATCAATCTGAATACCAAGACGGAGCTCCGTTCTACGTACGTCGTTTTGTGGTTGAAAATGAGCAAACAGGAATTGATGCAAAAGCATTTGTAACAGAAAAAGAAGCAACCGATTGGGCGAAATCAAAAGGAAGAAACTATTCCGTAAAAGAAAAGTATTTCTCCAGTAATGAAAGTGTGCGAATCCAAAGCAAACAGGTGTATGCTCAAACGACTTTCCTTCCGCGGATGTATTACACTTCAAACAATCCCAACGATCCGAAAATTGTTGCTTACAAAAGTTGGTCAGGCTATGACCCAACGGACGTAAGGGATTCGGACGAAAACGGGAATGATGGTTTAAGACTTCCCCGTTTCAGTGAAAACCTGGAGTACTTGTTTAGCTACCAAATGAACTGGATGTAC
>CAMLDR010000035.1 GCA_946478775.1 uncultured Flavobacteriales bacterium | reverse complement strand
GTAGACCCGGTTCAAATGTGCGGGTTTGGGTTCTATTTCCAATGCTGCAAACCGGTTGCAGTTCTCGTTCAAAATGAATTGGAGCATTACCTGTTTGTGCTGCTGAAGCTGGGGTCCCCAAAACGTAATGAAATCTGTCTTCTCTTTGTCGTTGAACCCTAAATCAGTTAAGTATTTTTCCAGGGATTCGACTACATTTTCGTTGTTCACGAGAAATCCGCCAATTTCGCGGTCGAAGGTGTCGAATGGTTGTTCGGATTCCCAAAACAAATACGGGTAGTGTTTTCCATTGATATGGATAGAACCATCCGGATACGCGGTACCTTTCCACCCGGAAGCATAATTCGGATAAGAGAATGTGAGTTTACCGGTGGTTTTGAGTTGAACGGAAATTTCTGTATCTGATTCCGGATAAAGGTAAATCACCGGTTTTTTCACCGGGCGAGGTTCATTCAGTGCTTTGAAATGGAGGTAAATGATCAGTGTTTGTCCTTTCTTCACTTCAATTGAATCTGTTTCAATTTCCTGGAAATGATTGTCGTAGTAGAATTGGAAAACGGCCTTTTGTGGCTTGCGAATCGCTTCTGCCTCATTTTTATCATTCATCTTGATCCGTTCATTGCTTCCGTTCATTCCGAAACGCAATTCACGGAATAAGTTGTAATCCGAGTCAAATTCACAGACAATTTTAATTCGGGAGGCATTATTTAGCGGATGTTTATCGGTTTCATAGTTCACAAAATAATCCGGGATGATTTCTAATTTGCTGGCAAATAAATTGCTGCTGATCAACAGGAAAAAGAAGAGTGTACGCATGGCTTATAAATTGGATTGCATTTCGATTCCTCCCCATTCGACCAAGTGGTTCTTACTTCTGTCGATGGGTTTTAATGTGTTTAATTTCAGTTTCAAAGATTCATCCGTGAGGTCGCTGATTTCCCTGAAAACAATGTAAATGCGGTTTTGAGTAAACGCAGGAGAAATATCCAGTGAAGCGATCTCATTAACGGATTCGTCCTGGATCCAAAGCACCTCGATGTAGTTCATTTGCTGCATACGCGGTACCCAGTAAGTAATGAAATCCGCTTTTTCTTTGGCGTTGAATCCCAAATAATCCAGTTTTGCTGAAAGGTATTGGACGGTTTGTTCACCCAGGATTTGGTCCGAATGATTCCAGTTCAAATTCAGGGCTTCAACCGGAAGCTGAGCATCCCAAAAAAGATATGGATAGTTTGCTCCATTGATTTGAATGGTCCCGTCCGGATGTGCTGTTCCTTTCCATTCGTCTTTGCAGACAGGATAAGTGAATTGTAACTCCGCGTCCGTTTTGATCTTCAGACTAAAGTTGTCTTCGTTTTCACTGTATAAGTAAATGACCGGTTTTTCTACCATGATCTGCCTGCGGGAATTAACAGAACCCTCAAAATTCAATCCGACTTCATAGTAGTGGCCTCCAAGGATTTCCTGGTCAAAATGAATTTCACGAAAGTTTGCATTGACATAAAAAGCGAGGTGGTGATTTCCTTTTGATAAAGGAAATGTAAACATTCTGTACTGATCAGTGACGGTATATTTTTTCACTTTGCCATCTGTTTTCACCTGGATAATTGCCGGATGCTGCTTTAGCATCAACTGGTCGTACAGATCCTCGACTTTAAAAACCAGTTTAACACTGTCCGGATGGATTTTTTGAGAAACACTGTCTTTGATAATCCAAACTGACGGAAGCGATTCTTTTCCTTTGGAAAAACCCAGGAAAGGAATAATCAGCAAATAGCATAAAAGGAGTTTTCGGATCATAATTCGATTGATTTTAGTTCAAATCCGCCCCATTCCAGGACATTGAAACCAGCGCGTTTAAAGGCCGGGAGTTTGTCCCGATTGCTATCGGGAGGTCGCATATAACTTTCCAGTTTGTCATTCCATTCGGAGAAACCGATATAGATCCGGTTGATCGCAGTTGGTTTCGGGTCGCATTCAAGAGAAGCGAATTGATTGCAGTCTTCCTGCAGGTAGAACTGAATAAAAACGGATTTGTAGTGCATTAAACGTGGTCCCCAATAGGTAATGAAATCTGTTTTTTCTGTGGAAGTCAACCCGGCATTTGTAAGTTGCTCTTCTAAAAACGGAATGACTTCCTCCTTTGGAACACGGTATCCGTTTGAATGATTTTGCAGGCTGAATTCCTGCTTGGCATCCCAAAAGAGGTAGGGATATGTTTGTCCGTTCATTTCCAGTTGGCCGGTTGGATGCAGTGTTCCTTTCCATTCGCCGGTATAAACCGGGTAAGTGAAAGTAAAGTCGTTGGTGGGTTTTACCCGGATTGAAAAATCCAGTTTAACCGGACTTTGAAGGTAAATAACCGGTTTGTCGACCTCAATCATCATCGTCTCAGAGTAGAAATAGACCTGTGCTTCATTTTCTGTTTGGTTCTCTATTTGAATGGTATCACTGATCACTTCATTGTAACCTGGTCCGGGCCAGAATTTGAAAACGGTTTTTTCTGCCGGAAGTTGAATGGTAGTTGTAAAGGGAGTTTCCAAAACGAGTGTATCAGTTAATTTGTTTACGGAATAATAAATAATGGTTTGATAACCCGGGGGAATGTTCCTGAAATTCGGGCTGCTGAAATGGAGCGTCAGTTTCGCTTCTCCGCTTTTAACGGCCGTATTTTTAGTGGTTTTAAAGATGTAAAAAGGATTCATCATTTTTCTCTGACCTGAAGCCTGTGAGGCAAAAGCGAAGCTTATTAAAAGCAGGAAGCAACAAATTGTTTTCATCATTCGGTATTAGAACAATTAGGGATACATTCCAAATCCGATTTGGTTCAACCAATCCCTGAAATTAGAAATCGGGATAATTTCTGACAAAATACCCTTTGGAAGATTAAAGTTCTTATTTTTGGCTGGAACAATTTTAACTTATGGATATAAAAGGATTCTTTCAGAAAAACTGGATGTACTTGGCAATAATCGGAGTGATGTTTATCCTCGTTGGCGCATTCTTTAAACCTCAGCTCGAAGGATATGGTGTGAAACAGCATGATGTGAAGGAGTGGAAAGGAATGAGTAACGAAACAGATATGTATCGTATCGAATCAGGAAAGGAACCTATGTGGACAAGTTCTGCCTTCGGAGGAATGCCCACAGAGCAGATTTCGATGGTTTATCCGGGGAACTGGTTCAAATGGATGGTAAACCAGTATACGAAAGTGTTTCCAAATCCGATGGGATCTATTCTTTTGCATTTTCTGTGTTTTTTATTGTTTGCAAGGCTCTTAAAGTTAAATCCCTGGATCGGGCTCTTAGGAGCAATTGCTTTTAGTTTTTCAAGTTATGAGTTGATTGTCATCCAGGCCGGACACATTACGAAGTCAGCGGCAGCTGCATTTTTACCGGCGATCCTGGGATCTTTTATTTATGCGTATCGGTCAAACAGGCTTTGGGGAGTCATTCTTTCCGGTGTTTTTATGTCTTTTGAATTGGCAATGAACCACGTTCAGATCACTTATTATTTCTTGTTTATTTTGTTTTTCCTGGGAATTTATTTCTTCATTGAAGCAATCCGGAAAAAAGAACTGAAAAATTTCGGGATTACAACGGTCGGAATTATTGGAATTTTTATCCTGGCATTTGTAATCAACAGCGGGAATATCCTATTGACAAATGATTACGCTAAAAGCACCATACGTGGTGGAAATGACGTGACTATTTCTCCGGATGGTTTACCTGCAACGAATCAATCCAATGGATTAGATCGCGATTACATTACCCAATGGTCGTATGGAATTGATGAATCATTCACCTTTATTTCTCCCTATGTGAAAGGTGGTGCGTCTGAACAGCTGGCAAATTCTCCATTCGCGGAACAAATCCAGAACAGTAATTTGTCACAGACAGAAATTAACAGCGCATTAAACGGTTATTCTTATTGGGGAACCCAACCGGTTACTTCCGGACCGGTTTATATTGGGATCATTGTTTGTATGCTCGCATTTTTAGGGTTGATCTTCATGAAAAACAAGATCAAATGGGCGCTTTTTGCGGTAACTATTTTAGCCATCATGTTATCCTGGGGTAAGAACTTTATGGGACTTACCAATTTCTTTATTGATCACGTACCGGCATATGACAAGTTTAGGGCCGTAACAATCATTTTGGTAATTATTGAATTAACCATTCCTGTAATGGGGGTTCTGTTCCTGAATGAATTGATTAAACGTCGTGATGAGATCATAGCTCAAAAACAAAAAATCATGATAGCCCTGGGTATTTTTGTAGGGTTCTTAATTATTTTGAAAGTGGTTGGATTAGGTGATGGGTACTCCAATCCGATGGAAGCAAAACAATATGCCGGATTGAATGAGGTCTATACCAAACAAGTGATGCAAATGGATCCGCAGATGGCTGCACAGCAGTATCAGCTGGATTTGTCAAATCCACAGCAGGTGCAGCAATTTGTCCAAATGCAGGTTGATTCTCAAATGCAGTCTTATAACGCGGTTAAAATAGCTCGGGAACAGATTTTTAGTTCCAGTATGACCCGTTCCATTCTTTTTGCTATCCTGGGTGCCGGATTATTTCTCATCTTCTTATATTCAAAAAACGAAAAAACCGGGAATACCATATTGATCACAGGGTTGGTCTTATTGACTTTTGCAGATATGGTGCCTGTTGCTTACAATTATTTGGGAGCCGTTGACGATCCTTCGGGAAATGGATACAAGTATTGGGAAGATGCCGGATTAATGGCTTATCCGATTTCTGCAACCAAAGGAGATGAGGAAATATTAGCCGCTGAATTGAGTCAAAATCCTGCACTTGCATCTGTTGTAAAGAAGGGTGAGTTGCAAGGAGAACAAAAGGCAAATGAATTGGGATACGATGGTGCTGCAAGGGCAAACGTGATTAATTCATACCGTTTTCAAGCTTTAAACCGAGCTACAAATTACCGTGTACTTGACTTTTCAGGTGCTTTTTCAGACAGTAGAGCATCTTATTTCCACAAATCATTGGGTGGTTACCACGGGGCTAAATTGAGAAACATCAATAACTTGATTGAATTTCAAATTTCCAAAACGAACAACCGTGTCCTGGATATGTTGAACGTGAAGTATTTCCTTCAGTCATCTCAATCAGGTGTAGATACGGCGATTTATAACCCGAACGCGCTTGGAAATGCCTGGTTAGTGAGACAAGTGCGTGAAGAGGCAAATCCAAACGATGAGATCAGAGCTCTTGGAAATAAATTCAAAGCTCAAAACAAAGGAACGGGAGTGTTTTTGGTGAATCAAATGCCGGTGAAAGAAGCTACTCTTTACGGAGGAGAAAACATTCAATACCTGGTTCCCGGAAAAGATACAATGAAAGTACAATTGGCAAGTGGTCTGAGCAAAGGTCAGGAAGCCATGTTCGTCATGGACATCAAAGGAAATACCAATCTGGTCCCATTAATGACTCTGCAGGCAGATACGGCTAAATCATTTATTCCTTTGGTTTATTTGAAAGTAGAAGATTCATTTGACCCTGCAAATGAGGCCTTAATGCTTCCTGAATTTGCAAGTAAATTAAACGCCAGAAAATTCTCAGCCGAAGGTTCGATTAAGCTGACAAGCTCTGTTCCGAATAAATTGACATATGATGCCAATGTGAAAGGAAATCAGCTAGCAGTTTTCTCAGAGATCTATTACCCGATCGGGTGGAAAGCGTTCGTTAACGGAAAAGAAGTCCCTATTTTGAAAGTGAATTATCTGTTGCGTGGAATTCAATTGAAAGATGGCCACAGTAAGATTGAGTTCGTATATGATCTGCCTAAGTACTATACAGCCAATATGATGGCAAGAATTGGGTCGGCAATACTGATCCTGTTATTCGGATTGGCACTTTTCCTGAACTGGAAAAAGAAGAAAAAATTGAAAGAGGCGGCTATTTAGCCGAAATAGAAAAATAGATAAAAGGAGGATTATTCAAAATCCTCCTTTTTTATGCGGTCACCTACGGTGAAATCCTTTAATACCCGTTTTCCGATAATTTCAGAATAGTATTTCGGATGCAGTGAGTATCCGGGCCTAACCGATCGAATGTGTTTTTCAGTGACGATCTCGCCGGCTTTAATATCTTGCGAAATGTAGAGCGATCGACTAAAAGCCTTTCCTTCTTTTTGTTTGGGAGTGAGGTGGTAATCCACTACTCCGATTGCTTTTTCTGCCATCCGGATCGAATCCACCATTTCTTTGAACTCCTGTTCGTTCATGGAAAAACTGGCATCCGGTCCGCCAATGGAACGATCCAGGATGAAATGCTTTTCAACGATCTTTGCACCTAAGCTTACAGCTACAATGGGAACAATGCTTCCCATGGTGTGATCTGAAAGGCCTGTCAGTACATTAAAATCTTTTGCAATTTGTTCCACCATCTGCATGTTTGCTTCTTCAATAGGAGCAGGGTAGCTGGATGTACATTTTAGCAGAACGATCTGATCGTTTCCGGCATCCAAACAGGTTTTTACGGCCAGGGCGATGTCTTCGTATTCAGCTATTCCGGTGGAAATAATGACCGGTTTTCCTTTAGATGCGGTATAGCTGATCAATGGAATATCTGTGATCTCGAAAGATGCTATTTTGTATGCGGGAACATCCAGGTTTTCGAGAAAATCTACTGCGGTAAAATCGAAAGGAGAAGAAAAACAAATGAGTCCTTCTTCCTCCGCTACCTGGAATAATCTGGCATGCCATTCCCATGGCGTATAAGCTTGTTGATACAACTGGTGAAGATTTGAGCCATCCCAAATAGTTCCCTTAATAACAAAATCAGCCTTGTCAGATTTCAAAGTGATGGTGTCTGCCGTGTACGTTTGGAATTTGATACAATCGGCACCTGCTCTTTTTGCAGCCCGAATGGTTTCGATTGCCGTTTCGATGCTTCCATTGTGATTGGCAGACAATTCTGCAATGATAAAGACAGGAGAAGTCTTTGAAACTTCAAAATTCCCTATTCTCATTGGTTTGATTTTTTAATAAAGGTAAGAATATTGGCATCACCGCTATCTGTGATTTCAAAGTTCAGATTTTCAAAGACTTTAATCGAAGCGGTGTTGTCTTTTTTTACAATCGCTTTAAAAGCATACTGACCGAATTTCTCAAGCAGTAAACGAACGATCTCTGCTCCCAGTCTTTTTCCCCGTTGTTCTTTATCGATACTGTACCCGATTTCCCAAAGAGATTCTTTTCTTTGAATTCTGATTTGTCCCAGTGCATGGGTACCATCCGTGAGTATAAACAATTTGGTGTCCGGATTGTTTAACTGCGAATCAAACCATTTTTGGTGGGCTTCAAAAGGAATGGTCTCAGAGTTTAATGAATTAGCACGAACTCCCGGTTCATTTGCCCAGTCAAAAAGCAACTGCATATCATTTTCCGTTACCTCGCGCAAAAATAAAGGACCGTTGGTATTCCATTTGCTGTGGATCAGGACGTCTTTGTATTGTCCGTTGAAAAAGCAATGATCCTTTAACCGCGCTTCCTGTTCAAACCCGGAATCAGCTAAAACCGGGTATAAGTGAGGACGCAGATCAAAAGCATAAGTAAACAGTTTGTGTAACTGAAGTTCCGTAAATGCTATTTTTTGAAGTAACTGCAAGTAAACGGTCCAGATTTCGGCAAAACGTGTTGCTTCCAGCTCGGTATTCATAATGAATGAAACTTCTGCATGTTTATCCACCCAATTTATGTGTACAAGACCTCCATATCCGATGCAGATCTCATTTTCAAGAAGGGAAAAAAGCAATTGTGCTGGTTTTTCCTGAACAAATAAATCAGCAATGGCAGTGTCAAAATAGGTTTCCTGATCTTCCGAGGTTAGAGGTTTTGCCTGGCGAAGGTGATAAATTTGTTCGTTTCGCCATCTCATGATGAGGTACTTGTCTTCATCCCGAATTGGAACCAACATTAGTTTACCTTGTTCATAAACAAGAGTGGAAAGGCATTTATAATTCCTCATAGCCATTCAGTTTGAATTTCATCTCCGCCATCGACCAGTCTTCCGGTGTATCAATGTCCTGAACCTGATTCTCATTCACAACAAACGGAACGGTTTGTTCCTGCCACAAAGTCTTTGTTTCCATAAAATTTGCCACATCAAAAAAGTAGAAACTTCCGGTATCGTGATACACTTTTTCTAAATCCTGGGATCGCGTATGGATGTATTCCGGGAACCGGAGTTTGATGGCATGATCTTGAATGGTAAAACTTCGCTGGATGGGGTGGGAGTAAGCTGCACATGCCAACAAGACAGAAGCTCCTTTCTCTGAAAAATAGGCGTGGGCCGTTTTTAGGTCGTTACTACTAATTAAAACGGAGGTTGGATAAATACAGCATGCCGTATCATAAGTTCTACCGTTAGTGGCTAAATATTCCAGCACTTCAACCAATACATCTGAGGTTGTGGCGTAATCGTCCGAATTTTTGCTGCTTCTCAAAACAGGAACTTCAGCCCCAAACTGTTTTGCAATTGCAGCAATTTCTTCGTCATCTGTTGAAACGAACACAGAAGAAAACAAGCCTGACCCCAGTACATTTTCTATGACTCTTGCAATAATTGGTTTCCCGAAAAAAAGTTTCCTGTTTTTATTCGGAATTCGCTTGCTGCCTCCTCTTGCCGGAATAATTGCTATCATGATTAACAGTTTTGATTCATCATTATGAAGACAGGTTCATTGGAATTTATTTTTTCTCCAGAAGAAACCAGGTAATATCATCCTGCGGAAAATTCGGATCTCCCTTGTAAGCAAATCCATAATCGATTAACTCCAAATCACTGAATTTTTGAAGTACTTCTCCTGCAAAATCCCGTTTGAACAAACGATCTGAATGACCGCGGTAATTAATGACAACAGGAGAAGGATTGTAATATTCGGCGATCAAAATATATTTTGAACTGCAATCGTACAATTTCTGATAAACGGTATCCAGCATTTCAGGATTAATGTGAATCAATACTCCTTTGATCAATGAAAGTGTTGATTTGACTTCCGTAGATGCGTCGAAAATAGAACAATTCTGAACAGAGTCCTCTCCGATCGACTCTTTAAGTAAATCAGCGGCTTTTTGGTTGATCTCAATACCTCTCAGGGCAGTTCCCGGATAAAGCGTTTGAATTGCTTTTAAATTCATTCCAATGTTCGCTCCGAATTCTATCATTGAATCAATGCCCCTGGCTTGCTTCAACGCATTGGAAAAGAAATAAATATTAGAGGCAAGTAATTGTTCGCTTTTATTCCTGTCAATATAAGCATCGCCGAAATCGCTTGCCCAAAATTCTTCTTGTTCGGTTTTGAAATTTTTATCCATCGTTTTTGTTACCTGATTAGTTATTCTAAATCTATTTTTTATTGATCAATTGAAATCAACTGATAAGTTCGCTTGTTATTGGTTACAATCTCTTTTGCAGATTCCGAAGCGGATACAACCGGCATTTTTTCATATGGAGCACCGAATAGCGAGTTTGAAAATTGAATTTGAAACAATAACCGAATATCTTCGGTAAGCGGCTTTCCTTTATGTAATCCGCGTGTATCAACAGCCAGGATGGTTCCTTTCTTACCTTTAAATTCCATGAAACGATCTTCGGAGTAGATTTTAGCTAATTCTTCATCCGTCATGCGGCCATCTTTCCGGATCGCTTTGGGAAGTCCTTTGTGTGAATTTTGGATATAACAATGAGGACCATTATTGGTATGAACATCCGTCAGGTAAAAAAAGAATTTGATGAACTTAAACCGGTCCATATCAAAATGGAACATTTGAGCTGCCTGAGAAGTTCCCTTGCTGCCAAACGGAACGCTCCACCACATGGCAATGGTATCAAGAATCGGGTTGCAATTTAAGTAACTGGCGGCAACCGATCTCAGTGTCGGATCAAAAATTAGCGATTGAATGGCCTTATTCTGCATAATATCAGCCGTATCAAACTGATAACGCGGTGAAATCGGATTTTCCCGGTCGAACAAAATCTTTTCGGTGGAATAGGAAATACCTTTCTTTTCAACATCCACGTACCGGCAACCGGTTGCACTTGCAAATTCAGTGATCGATTCAATCAAAGAAGTATCCAATGCCACATCAAATTCATAATAGCCGTCTGCAACGATCTTCTTGGAAATCTGTTCTATTTTTTCTTTAGAGAGGTTACCTAAAACTCCTGTAGCGGGCTGAACCTTTGCTTTTTTGGTTCTTCCAATTATCCAGGAAAGGTGATCGTTTATGCGTCCGTTAGTGGCTACAAACAAGTATCTAAATGCCGCATACCCTAGTCTTGTTGTTTTTTGTGTGAATAAAAACAAGAATAGCCCGAATGAAAAAAGAAAGGGGAAAGTGCTGAATTTGATCGCGTTTTTCATAACCAAACACTATTTTTTGATGGAGAAAACAGCAATAACAGATCCTTTCAGGTCTTTTCTGTCTTCTTCAATACTGTGACTGAAATATACGTGATCTACGGCAGAACCAAAAAAATCAGTTAGTTGCGAAGCCTGAGTTGTCAATCTTCCTGCTCCGGGAACATAGTCCAATTGTTCAATTTGTTTTTTAGCTTCCAATCCGCCGTACTCTACACCAACAGCAATAACAGCGCCGTTTTTAGAGACTCTTACCACTTCTTCCGCAGCTTTAACGGGATCTTCACTATAAGAAATGACCCAGCCCATAATTACTACATCAAAAGAATTGTCTGCATAGGACATTTTGTGCATATCCCCTAAATCTATCCAGGAGGAATAGCTGATCAGATCAAGTCCGCGAATATTCTTTTTAAGAAATCCATAACCAACCAAACTCAATAGTTCTCCTTCGGTTCTCGGGCCTATGGTCAGCACTTTTGAATGAATTCCTACTTTATCAATAGCGGTAACAGGCTTAATTAAAGCGAGTGATCGGACTACGGCAAGATCTTTTAAGCCTTTCAGGTTATGATAGACTGTGTTGGAAGCTATTGCTTTTTGAGCAGACAGATCAAACGTTTTCAACTTGCGGCAGATTCTCACAAAATAAAAAAACCGCATTCTTGCCACGCAATAACGAACAAAATCGATGGTTAATAATTGATGAAAAAAGCCTCTTAATATGCCTTTGTATTTATGTCTGTTATGATCTTGCATAGAATGACTTCGTTGTTGTTATAACGTAATGAATTTCCTCCTCACTCATCGAAGGAAACATGGGAATACTGATACATCTGGAATAATAGCGCTCTGCCATCGGAAGATCCCCTTCCTTCCAGCCTTGCTTTTTGTAATAAGGCATTAAATGAGCAGGAATGTAATGGATCTGGGCAAAAATACCTTGAGATCTCAAAAAATCATACAGCTCCTTCCGGTTTTCAACTTCGAGGACAAATAAATGATAGGCGTGTCCTTCAATGGTTCCGGAGGAATGAATAATTCCGGGGGTGTTCGTTAGCTGAGCAGTATATAATTCGGCAATAGCCCTTCTTTTTCCTAAATTTTGGTCGGCCCGTTTTAATTGGGAAATTCCCAAAGCAGCCTGGAAATCAGTCAATCGGTAATTGTAGCCCAGTTGCTGCATTTCCATATACCATAGCGGATATTCACCGGTTGGTGTACTATTTCCGACTGCAAATTCAACAGAGTTCTCGTAAGAGTCTGTGTTTTTGGTGATACCGTGTGTTCTGAGCACTAAGAGTTGCTCGTATAATTCTTTGCTATTGGTGGTGATCATTCCGCCTTCGCCCGTTGCAATGTGCTTTACCGGGTGAAAAGAGAAAACGCTCAGATCTGCGAAGCTTCCGTTTCCGGCAAGCTGCGGTTCATTATCCGAACCAGTAAAAGATCCTCCGGGAGAATGGCATGCATCTTCAATGATCCATAAACCCTGTTCATTCGCTAATTTTCTAAACGCATCTAATTGAGGAACGCGACCTGCAAAATCAACAGGGATAATTCCCCTGATTTTTTTGTCCGGATTAGTTTTTATTACGTTTTTTACTGATTCCAGGTCCATTAAATAGGTGTACGGATCAATATCTGCAAACAAAACCTGTCCGCCGCAGTATTTAACACAATTGATAGAAGCTGCAAAAGTGATCGGGGTGCAGATAACGTATTCGTCTTTTTGAATTCCCAGGGCCATAACTGCTAAATGCAGCGCAGCAGTGCCATTACTGACTGCTACAGCATACTTTGAACCGACATATTGAGCAAAAGCTTTTTCAAACTCCTGGATTTTTGGACCTTGAGTCAGAAAATCGGATTGCAAGGTTTCAATAACTGCCTGAATATCTTCGGGTGTTATTTCCTGTCTCCCATATGGAATGATTTTATTCATGGTTCAAAAGAAGGATCAACATGTTCCTTAATCAGCTTTCTCAGGCTTTCAATGGTTTCCCAATCGGTATTTTTATCTGAAGAGTAAGAAAAACCTTCGGCTACTTTCGCGGCATTGAAGTGCGCTATGAACTCATCCATTTTCCAATTGGGAGTTTGAGGTAAAATGGTGTAATATTTTCCTAAATCGTATGTAAAAAAAGAATCGGAAGAAGTAATCATTTCTTCGTGGATTTTTTCTCCGGGCCGAATTCCGATAACCGGTTTGGAGCATTCAGGCCCAATGGCTTCTGCTACATCCAAAATGCGGTAAGATGGAATTTTAGGAACGAAAATCTCTCCTCCCCAAGCTGTTTCAAGCGCGTGCATGACCATATCAACTCCACCTTGCAGCGAGATATTGAAACGGGTCATCGATTCCACGGTAATTGGCAAAACACCTTCGCTCTTTTTCTTTTTGAGGAAAAAAGGAATAACGGACCCATTTGACCCCATTACATTTCCGTAGCGAACGACGGAAAATTTGACGTTTTTCTTTCCGCGGATATTGTTACCTGCAACAAACAATTTGTCTGATGTTAATTTTGTTGCACCGTACAAGTTGATCGGTGCGCAGGCTTTGTCGGTAGATAATGCAACCACATGTACCACATTGGTTTTCAATGCTGCTTTGATCACGTTTTCCGCCCCTCCGACATTTGTCTTGACACATTCATCCGGATTGTATTCTGCGATATGAACGTGTTTCATTGCAGCAGCATGGATCACATAATCAATTCCTGAAAAGGCTCTTTCCAGGCGCTCTAAATCACGAACATCTCCGATGAAATACCGGATTTGCGGATAGGTTTTTTGAGGAAATTCCTGTTCCATCTCAAACTGTTTCTGCTCATCACGGGAAAAAATCACTAAGCGAGCCACATCAGGATGATTGCTTAAAATATGTTTTGTAAGTGCTTTTCCAAGAGATCCTGTTCCTCCGGTAATTAGTATCGATTTGTCTTTCACCAGATCTTCTTTTTTTATCTGATACAAATATATCAATTCAGCCAAAATAAAGCCTAACTATTCAGCTTGATTTATAACTCGTCCCAAATCGCTCCTGATTGAATTTTTGCCTCCAGATCGTTCTGTTTGTAAAAAGCATCCAAACCTTTGTAGGACAATGCTTTCATCTCTTTTACTTTTGACAGTTTATAGTTTTCAAAGATCCAAACGGTCTTTTTCAATTTAGGCAAGCGTTTGAATAACCAGGGAATGTAAACCCATTTACCGATGTGCAGCAACAGGTAGTACCTTAAAAATTTGGAATTCAGCTTTGGTTTTTGTTCAGATTCCCTTCTTTTTTCCAAATAGGGCTTGAAATAAAAGGCACAGCGCAAATGATTCAGGCCATCATCAAAACCAAAGGCATCTTCAATGAGTACTTTACGCTCACTCACCACTGCTTCGGGGTTTACAAAATCACTGTTTTTCAATTCCAGGATCTGCTCTAAAGCGGCCAACAATTCACTTTCGGTTTTGATGGAATAGGTTCCCTTGTAAATAGATGCTCTTATAAAATCAGGATCCGGATTAATCATCAGGGTGGGAATATTTAAAAGCCATGCTTCCATGATTGAAGTGCTTTCAAATGCCATCCATAAATCGGATATCTGGATTAAATCCTGGATATCTTCCTGGTCCTTCAAATAAAGCACATTGTTGTAGTGAATCAAGCGATTCATTTCATTCAGTGAGTCGCGATAGTCCGATTCAAAGTTCTCTCTCGGATGTTTCTTTAAAATGAATAAAACGTCGGGATATTTTTCAATCGCCGATCGCAGGTGAGATTCTACCAAATCGCGCTGGTTCTCAAGCCATTTAATCCCTTCTGCCTGTCTTTCGTTCTTGAAATCAAGATGCGATAAAAGATCATTGATTTCTTTATTCTGCAATTTTCCGAAAGCCCAGCCGGCATACCCAACGACTTTTTTATAGTTTGATTTTGCGTGTCTGCTTAAAATGACGGAACGATCCGCTCTGTCCAGGAAGCGGTACTTGTCTATTCCCGGGGCACCGGTTACACAGACCGTTTCTTCCGGAAGATGGTATTTGGAAATGACGAATGATCTGACACGTTCATTCCAGGTGAAGAGTTTGGGACAAAACGGTTCCTGATCCGTATTGAATGCCCAGAAGTCGTATGTGGTGGTTGTATTGAAATTTCCTTCCGAATCATGTATAAACAGCAAGATCTCATTCTGGCTGCAATATTTCGCAATTTCAAAATACAAATGATTTCCTCTTGAATTTGGAAGAATGACGAGATCCGGATTCACTGTTTTTATCTTGTGGGCGTTCCAAACGAATTCCAAATGAACCTCGTAATTTTGGAAACGCTCCAGATAGTAAATGAATGCAATCAGGATATAGAAATCTCGTCCTTCGTTGCTGACCAGGTAACATTGAGCCGTTTTTTTAGTTGGTGATTTCATCTAGTAAAAGAGCTATTTGTTTGGTAAGTTCCTGGTTACTGAATTCAGTAACGGAGGTGTTTGGTTCAAAGCCCTCCATTTTGTTTTCAAGCAGCAATTGGGTTAAAAACCCGTGAATTTCATTCTTTTCGTTGTATTCAAAAGATTTCCCCAGTTTTTTACTTTCCACTATTTTCCTGACATCTCCTTCAGACGGGCCAAATACCAAAATCGGTTTTTGGCTTCGCAGCATTTCAAATAATTTTCCGGGAATACGTCCACTGGCATTTGAAGCTTTATTTATTGGCAGCAGCAATAGGGAAGCGGTTTCATACTCCTTCAATATTTGATCGCGCGGGATCATGCCCATCAATTCCGTTAAT
Organism: uncultured Flavobacteriales bacterium; assembly: GCA_946478775.1. The sequence goes on along the minus strand of CAMLDR010000035.1, from coordinate 12,094 downwards.
TCGAACAAATTGCTTGTTTTCAGCGATTGAATGACCGAATAATCTACTTCTCCGGCTAATTTGATTTTAACCTTTGATCTGAGCAAAGGATTTGCCTCCAGGATCTCTGCCAGAACTTCAAAAAAGGAAATGGGGTTGCGGTCATCACCAAGAAGCCCTCCATGAAAGAAGGTAAAGGTTGGATTTGTTTTCGGTTTGTATTCCGAAAAATCAGATTCGTCATATCCATAATACCAAACAGAAACGTTTTTAGCTCCGATTTCTTCTAATTCTTTCTTCCAGGTTGGACTGGCAATGGTGATTTTTGAAGCTGTACGAAATACTTCCTGTTCCAGCTGATGGTGGATACGATCAGCTCTTTTTCCGATCAGCATTTTGGAATAATAATCTACCTGTGTCCAGGGGTCCTGGAAGTCTGCCAGCCAGGGAATATTAAACTTCTGAGCCAGCCGCATTCCAATAACCGTATTTGTATGCGGCGGTCCGTCTGTAAAAATGGCGTCAACCGGGTTCTCCTTTAAATAATCAGTGAGGTACTTCAACGAAGGCTTGATCCAGGATGCCCGGGCGTCGGGAATAAAAAAATTACCTCTCACCCAAACAGAAAGGGAATCGATCGCTCTTTTTTTTTCTCCAGTATTATTGGTAAAGCTCTGCAGGGGCTTGTTGATTGGCCGGCCGGTGATTTTCTTAAACCAGTTGATCGGTTCAAACAAAGGTACCTGATGAACTTCTAAATTTTCCGGAACATCTTTGAAGTTCGACTCGTCTAAAAATTGGTATGATGCATCTTTTGCCGTGAATACCACTGGTTCCCAGCCGAATTCGCGAAGGTATTTTACCAGTTTCAAACATCTCAATACACCGATACCTCCGGACGGGGGCCAATGATATGTTATAACCAATACCTTTTTCATTTCAATTCTAAATGTTTGCGAATTTAGTAATAACTTTTTTCTGAATGAAACAGTATCTTTGTCCGCAATGGGATTAGTACAAAAGGATGCTCTGCGGACCATGATGATCTCCTATGTCGGGATTGTTCTGGGTTACATCAATAAGGGATTTTTATTCATCCTCATCTTATCGACGGAACAAATTGGTTTGGTTAATTTAATCTACTCGGTGGGGACTCTTTTTGCACAGTTTGCAAACATGGGGGCGATCTATACCACCTGGAGGTTCTTTCCGGTTTTTCGGAACGAATCCAAGAAACACCATGGTTTTCTTCCGCTCATGATTTTGTTTGTTCTCGTAGGAATAGCAGTCTGCACGCTTTTCACCTTCTTTTTTAGAGAGGAGATTGAGAATTTGTACCTTGAAAAATCCCCTGATTTTGTAAATTATTACGTTTGGTTTATTCCTATCGGCATATCCAGTGTATTCTATTTTGTTTTCGAAGTTTATTTGAGAGGGCTCTACAAGAACATTATTTCTGTCTTCAGCAATGAAATTATTCTGCGTTTAGCGCTGACCGTCATATTGGGAATTTATTGGCTCAAATGGATCAGCTTCAGTAGTTTCGTGATTCTGCACAGCTTGATCTATTTCATTCCGGTAGTCATCTTGTTGGTTTATATGATTCGCATCGGGGAATTCAATATCAGGCTTTCTACTATTCAAATTTCAAAACGGTTTCGGAAGATTATTATTAAGGCTTCCTCTTTTTTTTATATCAATACGCTTGGATTGGTAATAGTTGCGTCCTTAGACATCGTGATGCTGGCCCAGATGGATGGACTGGAATCCACAGGGATTTATTCAACGGTACTGTTTTTGGCAAGTGCACTGCAGGTTCCCTATAAGTCAATTATCCGCGTTAGTTCACCCTTGGTTTCAGAATATTGGAAAAACCGTCAGGTTGAAGAAATTCAATCTTTGTATGTGAAGGTAAGCTCGGTTGCTTTAACGATTGGATTGGGATTGTTTTTAATCACCTGGCTGAATATTGATTTTCTTTTTTCCTTTCTGAAACCCGAATTTGCTGCAGGTATCTGGGTGTTCTTTTTTATTATGGTTGGTCGCATTTTTGACATGTATTGCGGGATTAATTCATCCATATTTACGACCTCTAAAAAGTACAAGTACGATGTGTATTTTACCATTTCCTTGATCTTAATGGTTTACTTTTTGAATTTGCTTTTCATCCCGGTCTGGGGAATGAATGGAGCTGCAATTTCCACTTCAATTGCACTGATCCTTGTCAATTTGGGAAGGCTTATTTTTGTCTGGAATATTTTGAAAATGCATCCGTTCAAATGGAATCAGATGGCTATCATTGCTGCGGGAATGGTTACACTGGTTTTCGGAATAGTTATCCAGGGATATCTGCAGCCAGGGTGGATCTTGTTTTTAATTGAATCCACCCTGGTGCTGGCATTGTTTATCTTACCTGTTTACTACTTTAAACTAGACCCTGAAATTGTAAATTACACGAATAAGTTAATCGGTACGATACGGAAGAGATCAGGAAAATAAAGTTTCTTTCAATTGGTTAATTGCCGGTTCTAATCCGGAAGCATTCTTACCTCCTGCGGTAGCGAAGAATGCCTGACCGCCTCCTCCTCCCTGGATTAATTGCGCAACAGACTTTACTAAGTTTCCTGCATTCCATCCTTTTGCTGAAACCAGGTTTTCGTCAACCAGAACACTGATCGCACATTTATCTTCTTCTTTCGAGCCGATTACTGCGAACAGGTTTGGAACTTCACCTTTCAACTGGAAGAGAATATCTTTCACGGAACCTGCATCCAGGTCAATGACTGACTCGAGGAATGAGAAATCTCCTTTGGAAACAATTTTGGTCCTCAAATCAGCTTTCACCAATTTGGCTTGTTCTTTTTTGAAGTTCTCTACCTGCTTTTGAAGCTGGTTGTTTTTCGAGATCAAATCTTCTACTGCTTTTGAAACGTCCTTCGGATTTTTCAATAAGTCGTTTACCGATTTTAATTTCGATTCCTGGTCCGCGTAATAGGATTCAACAGCTACGTTTGTAATGGCTTCAATGCGACGGATACCGGCAGCAACAGCCGATTCAGACTGGATTTTGAACAAGCCGATCTGTCCGGTGTTTTTCACATGTGTTCCTCCGCATAATTCCACTGAATCACCGAATTTGATCACACGAACCGTATCGCCGTATTTTTCACCGAACAAAGCCATAGCACCCATTTCTGTCGCTACTTCGATCGGAACATTGCGTTTTTCGTCCAGGTCAATACTTGCGCGGATTCCTTCGCTCACCAATGCTTCGATTTTTGCCAGTTCTTCATCCGTCACTTTCGAGAAATGAGAAAAGTCAAAACGCAGGTAATTTGGATTTACCAAAGATCCCTTTTGCTCTACGTGTGTTCCCAATACGGTTCGCAATGCATGGTGCAGCAAGTGCGTAGCCGAGTGATTGTAGGCAGACAAATGACGTTTTTCTTTGTTCACTTCAGCAGTAAATGGTCTGTTCGGGTTTGCCGGCAAGGTTTCGGATAAATGAACGATGAGGTTGTTCTCTTTTTTTGTGTCAAAGATCACCAGAGATTCTGAATCGTTGTAGATTCTTCCCGTATCACCCACTTGTCCACCACCTTCCGGGTAGAAAGGAGTCTTGGAGAAAACCAATTGATAGAAAGTCTTCTGTTTTTGAGAAACCTTGCGGTATTTCACAATTTCAACAGCTGTTTCCAAATAATCGTATCCTACGAATTCTTCCACCGAATCATCGATCAACTGAACCCAGTCATCTGTTTCGATAGCAGTTGCTGCTCTTGAACGGTCTTTTTGCTTGGTCAATTCGGCATTGAATCCATCTTCGTCCACAGAAAGATCATTCTCGCGGGCAATCAAACTCGTTAAATCGAATGGGAACCCATAAGTATCGTATAATTCAAAAACGGAAACTCCGTCAAGAATGGTTTTGTTTTCAGCTTTTGCCCCTGCGATTAAACTTTCAATGCGCTTGATTCCCTGCTCCAGTGTGCGGAAGAAGGACAATTCTTCTTCGCGGATGACTTTTTCAACCAATTCGCCTTGTTTGATCAATTCCGAGAATGGATCGCCCATGACCTGGGAAAGTACAACCGACAAACCGGAAAGGAATGGTTCTTTCAATCCGAGAGTTTGATAACCGTAACGAACAGCGCGTCTCAGGATTCGACGAATAACATAACCTGCTCCGGTATTGGATGGAAGTTGTCCGTCTGCAATGGAGAATGCGATAGCACGCACGTGATCGACAATTACGCGCAAAGCGATATCCGTTGTTTCGTTTTCCCCGTATTTCTTTCCGGAAACCTGCTCCATATGCCGGATCAGGGTTTGGAACAAATCAATATCGTAATTGGAAGTTTTGTCCTGCAGGGTCATTGCCAAACGTTCCAATCCCATTCCCGTATCCACATGGGTTGCAGGCAAAGGTTCCAGGCTTCCGTCGGCTTTGCGGTTGAACTGCATGAATACGTTGTTCCAGATCTCAATGACTTGCGGGTGGTCTTCGTTTACGTATTTTTTTCCGTCACCCAATGCGCGTTCTGCTTCCGGGCGGTTGTCTACGTGGATTTCGGTACACGGACCACATGGCCCCGTATCACCCATTTCCCAGAAATTATCTTTTTTGGAAGCTAAAATGATGCGGTCCTCAGCAATGTATTTTTTCCAGATATCATAGGATTCCTGATCCATTGGAACACCGTCTTTTTCATCTCCTTCAAAAACGGTTACGTATAAACGGTCCTTTGGAATTTGATATACTTCAGTTAACAATTCCCAAGCCCATCCGATAGCTTCTTCTTTAAAATAATCTCCGAAAGACCAGTTTCCTAGCATTTCGAACATCGTATGGTGATAGGTATCCACACCCACTTCTTCCAGGTCATTGTGTTTACCGGAAACGCGTAAACATTTTTGAGAATTGGCCACACGACGGTTTTTCGGAACCGCATTCCCAAGGAAAAAATCCTTGAACTGGTTCATTCCGGCGTTCGTAAACATCAGGGTTGGGTCATTTTTCACAACCATTGGTGCTGAAGGAACAATCTGGTGCCCTTTCGACGCAAAAAAATCAAAAAACTGCTTGCGAATTTCGTGTACTGTCATTACTGTGAACTTGTAAATGCTTTATAAATTCTCTTTTTGAGAGCCACAAATGTAGCTGAAATAGTTAATTTACACCGACATTCCACGAACAATTTTGATCCCGATAGCTATCGGGACTTCGCCTGCTATTCAGGTTTCGCCGAAACAGGTTTTTTAGATTGAAAAGCAGTCATGGTTTATTTGGCTCGGAACATTAAACGTAAGACGACAAAAACAGATATGACAACGGTCGTTACAAAGAAAACATCCGGGAAATTGCCAAATGTAGATTTCATGAACGGTTCTCCTTTGGAATTATAGATCACTGTTTTTACATTGTAAATTTTCAACAGGGTGGCACAAATCAATAACATCCCAAGCAGTATGATCGCCCCGAAACGGTAAATATGCCTTCTGATCTCTGTATTTCCGATCGTATTTCCTTCTTCTCCCAGTTTGATGTTGTGACGCAATCCTTCGTGCTTGAAACTGGTAACAATGGCTTTGATATCTTTCGGCAGTGTTTCCACCAGGTACAAATAGTCTTCTGCAGAGGTGATGATTTTAGATTTGATACTTTTCCACGAAAAACGCTCTTTAATCTTGTCTACTGCATACGGTTTTACCATTCCAATCATGTCTAGTTTTACATGGAGCGATTCGGCTACTTTTTGAATGGTAACGAGCGTTTTCAAAAGCATGTACAGGTTACTTGGAATCGTAATTCCATATTTCATCAATAACTTGAAAGTATCCGTAAATAATCCCGAAATATCTACGTCATCGTAAGAGTAGTAAGTGTATTTCAGGGTTAATTCCTTGATCTCAAATTCGAGACTTTCCATATCGCGGAAATTTTCCACTTCGGTCAGTTTCAGCAATGCTTTTGAAATCTTATGCGAATTGCTTTCCGAAAAGCCGATCAGGAAGTCGATCAATCCGTCGATTTGTTTGGGTTTAAGACTGGCGCACATTCCAAAATCGATCAGGACGATCTGATTGTCCCTGCGAATGAACATATTCCCTGAATGTGGGTCGGCGTGGAAGAATCCATGCTTTAGGATCATCGTCAAAATAATATTCACACCATTTTCAGCAATGGTTCTCGGGTCATATCCTTTATCAACCAGGTTTGCCAGGTTGTCCGGAGCTTCACCTTCAATGTATTCCATGATCAATACCTTGGTTGTAGAATACTTGCTGTAAACCTTAGGAACATATGCGCGGCTGTCACCTTTGAACATATGGGTAAAACGCATCATGTTTGAAAGTTCATTCATGAAGTCGAGTTCTTTGAGCATGATGTCACCGAAATCTTCAATGAAGCGGATCAGGTTGAAATTACTGATCTCCGGGTACTGATTCTGGATTTTTTGAGCAAAGATCTGTAGTAGCTTAATGTCCAGGCGTATCTTATTGCGGATATTGGGACGCTGCACTTTGATGACCACCTTTTCTCCCGTATGCAGCCTTGCTATATACACTTGTGCAATAGAAGCCGAAGCAATGTGCTGCTCATTGAATTCAGAAAAAACGGTATCGATTGAAGCACCGATCTCATTTTCTATGATTTGTATTGCAATATCATCCGGCATGGGGCGAGCAGAGGATTGCAGTTTTTTCAATTCCATCCGTAACCCTTCCGAAGCAATATCCGGCCGGTCTGCAATGATCTGTCCGAATTTGATAAAAGTGGGTCCGAGGTCTTCAATGATTAAACGCAGTCTTTCCGAACGTGTCTTCCGGTTGTTTCCTCTCGGATCAAAAATAACACGTAAAGGTCCGGTTGTCAGCCAATTGGCAGCATAATGCCCGGCAATGATTCTAATAATGGACAGTAATCTGAAAAAATTTTTAAGGTTTGCACTAAAGCGAAAGATCCACATAGAAGAACGTTATTTGTATCAAATGTAACTGAAAGTTTAGTATGAAGAAATAAGGTAGGTTAAATTGGGAACAAAAATTAAGATTTTAGCATTCATTCACATTTTTTCTATCTTTAGCCACTTGAAAACTAAAATATAGCTGAATTAACTAGTAGAACATATGTCTAATATTTTCAAAAAGAAATCAATTTCATTATTATTGAAAGAAGCCGCGGCTAATGAAGGTGGTTTAAAGAAAACACTCGGAGTTTGGTCATTAATTGCACTTGGGATCGGAGCAATTATCGGAGCTGGATTGTTTGTTAGAACAGCAGCAGCAGCTGGTGAAGCAGCAGGTTCCGGAGTAACACTGTCATTTGCATTGGCTGCTATCGGTTGTGCTTTTGCAGGTTTGTGTTATGCTGAATTTGCTTCAACCATTCCAATTGCAGGAAGTGCTTATACTTATTCGTATGCAACTTTAGGTGAGATTGTAGCCTGGATCATTGGTTGGGCATTGTTAATGGAATATGCCCTGGGTGCAGCAACCGTTTCAATAGCCTGGAGTGAATACCTCAATAATTTACTCGGCGGGGCCATACCCTATGAATGGTGCCACTCGCCATTCGAACATGTTAACAAGTTGATCGGAGTTGAGAATATTGCGCTATTGTCGAATGAGTTGGCAGCTACTGCTAAGAATGGAGTAGTTATCCTTACAGATGGCGAATTGGCAAAACTAACTCCTGAAGTGAAAGGGTTGGTTCAGACTACTTCCGGTTATTTGAATGCTCCGGCATTGGCAATTTTGTTCCTGGTCACCTTGTTGTTGATTAAAGGAACACAGGAATCTGCATTTATTAACGGGATCATGGTATTCCTGAAAGTGGCAATTGTACTTGTTTTCATCTTTATCGGATGGCAGTTTATCAATCCAACGAACCATACACCTTATTTAATCCCGGAAGGAGTTGAAAACCACGAAGGAATCTTCCAGCACGGCTGGGGAGGAGTTGTTGGTGGAGCTGCTATTGTATTTTTTGCTTTCATCGGATTTGACGCTGTTTCAACGGCTGCCCAGGAAGCTAAAAATCCAAAACGTGATATGCCGATCGGAATCCTTGGATCACTTGTAATATGTACCATTTTGTATATTTTATTTGCGCACGTATTAACGGGTGTTGCACCATGGGAAGAATACGAAAAAGCTGGTAAAGAAGCTTCTGTAGCCTATGCGGTGAATACTTATATGCCTGGCTACGGTTGGTTGGCAACTAGTATAACGATCGCTATTTTAGCCGGATTCTCTTCGGTAATATTAGTGATGTTAATGGGACAGTCCCGTGTATTCTACTCCATGTCAAAAGACGGATTAATTCCAAAAGTGTTTTCAGACTTACACCCGAAATTCAAAACGCCATATAAATCAAATATGATTTTGTTTGTTTTGGTAGGTTTGTTTGCAGCCTTTGTTCCGGGAAGTGTCGCAGGTGATTTAACGTCCTTTGGAACTTTATTTGCATTTGTTATTGTATGTGCAGGAATCATTGTGATGCGCAAGAAATTCCCTCATTTGGAACGTCCATTCAAAACACCTTTGGTTCCATTGGTTCCAATTTTAGGAATAGGAGTTTGTACTTTCATGATTATTGCTTTGGATCTAACAACTTTAACAGTTGCAGGATTGTGGATGGTAATGGGATTCCTGATCTACTTTACCTACGGTAAGCGAAATAGTAAGATTGGTGAAGAACAGGAGCGAGAAGATCACCTGGACAGCAAGAAATAATCAGATCATAAAAATACGCAAGGTCCCGTCTGCCAATAGTGGACGGGACTTTTTTATTACTACCAATGGAAGAGAACAACACTAAAAAATCGCTTGGACTGCTGGACGCTACTTTCCTGGTTGCAGGAAGTATGATCGGTTCGGGAATATTCATTGTTTCATCGGAAATGTCCCGCGATCTGGGAAGTTCCGGATGGCTGCTTTTTACCTGGTTGCTTACCGGAGTGATTACTTTATTCGGGGCACTGAGTTATGGTGAACTGGCAGCAATGTTCCCAAAGGCCGGCGGACAGTTTGTCTACATCCGGGAGGCCTGGGGGAAATTACCCTCCTTTCTCTATGGATGGACAACCTTTGCGGTCATACAAACAGGAGTAATTGCAGCTGTTGCGGTAGCATTCGGGAAGTTTGCCGGGGTTTTCTTTCCGGTTTTGGTCGATAAAACCCTCTTTGAATACGGCGCTATCAAAATCAACGGCGCGAATTTCGTGGGAGCTGCTACTATTTTGATTCTCACGATCATAAACGTGCGGGGAATCAATTACGGAAAGATCATCCAGGCCATTTTCACCAGTTCCAAATTGATTGCACTCGCGGTTTTAATTGTGGCGGGGATTATTGTCGGGTTTTCTTCCGGATTTTTTGATGAGAATTTCCACCATATGTGGGAAGCGACTTCCACAAAAAAGCAGCTAGACGGAAGCTGGCTGACAACTGATCTTGCAGGTGTCGGACTAATGATCGTTCTTTCTACGACCATTATCAATTCCCTGTTTTCTTCCGATGCATGGAATAACGTAACGTTTATTGCCGGAGATATCCGCAACCCGGAAAAGAACCTGCCACGTGCTTTGTTCCTTGGAACATTCATCGTAACGATCTTGTACATTCTGGCCAATGTAGCTTATTTAGGCTTGCTTCCGCTTCACGGAACTCCTTTTGACGGAGATTTTGTCTATACCAGAGAAGCTGTTCAATCCACTGGAATTCAATTTGCCAGTTCGGATCGAGTAGGAACTTCCGCAGCTTATATGTTGTTCGGGAATGTTGCAAATCTGTTAATGGCAATCCTGATCATGATTTCCACCTTTGGGTGCAACAACGGACTGATCATGGCCGGGTCGCGTTTATTCTATGCCATGTCGAAAGACGGATTGTTCTTTAAAAAGGCGAATAAATTAAACAAGGCAGGCGTTCCTGCATGGGCGATGTGGATCCAGGGCATATGGGCAATTACTTTGTGTTTTTCGGGATCTTATGGGGTATTGATCAAGTTTGCTACTTTCGGGTCCATGATCTTCTATATCGTAACGATCCTGGGCTTGTTCAAGCTGAGAAGAACCATGCCGGATGCAAATCGTCCATACAAAGCATTCGGGTATCCGGTAATTCCGTTTTTGTATCTGGTTTTCGCAGCCGTGATCTGTGTTTCATTGACATTATTCACTTTCTGGGACACATTTGGAAGCATTGTATTGATCCTGACCGGAATCCCGATTTATTACCTGGTGTTTAAAAAGAAGGAGTCGATCAACTAGCAAATTGGCAAAGTAGTTTGGGTGTGTGACAAAATGACATAGCTGTGTCGTGGTTTTACCATGTTCGTCAGTCATTTTACACTTCTTAATCCAAAAACTGACATTTTTGACAGGAAATTCATCGGGATCTTCAATGGCACAACCTTTGACTTAAGGAAGGAAAATCTGAATAAAAACAAAAAATAATAAAATGGGAAAAATAATTGGAATCGATTTAGGAACAACAAACTCATGTGTTTCCGTAATGGAAGGAAATGAGCCGGTTGTAATCGCAAATTCTGAAGGTAAACGTACAACACCATCTGTTGTTGCATTCGTAGACGGTGGTGAACTAAAAGTGGGTGATCCTGCAAAACGTCAGGCGATTACCAACCCAACAAAAACTATTTCCTCGATTAAGCGCTTCATGGGAGCTTCTTATGATGAAATGAAGAAGGAGACAGGACGTGTACCTTATAAAATAGTAAAAGGCGATAACAATAGCCCGCGTGTAGACATCGACGGACGTATGTATTCTCCGCAGGAAATCTCTGCAATGATTCTTCAAAAAATGAAGAAAACTGCTGAAGATTATTTAGGACATGAAGTTACTGAAGCAGTTGTAACTGTTCCGGCATACTTTAATGATTCACAGAGACAGGCAACAAAAGAAGCAGGTGAGATCGCAGGTTTGACAATCAAACGGATTATTAACGAGCCTACAGCTGCAGCTTTAGCTTACGGTTTGGATAAAAAAGGAATCGACCAAAAGATCGTAGTATTCGATTTCGGTGGTGGTACGCATGACGTTTCTGTCCTTGAATTAGGAGACGGAGTGTTTGAAGTATTGGCAACAGACGGAGATACGCACTTGGGTGGTGACGACGTGGATGAGGCAATCATCGCATGGTTGGCAGACGAATTCAAATCGGAAGAAGGTTTGGACTTACGTCAGGACCCAATGGCTTTACAGCGTTTGAAAGAAGCTGCTGAAAAAGCGAAGATCGAATTGTCTTCCACAACTTCAACAGAGATCAACTTACCATACATCATGCCGGTTAACGGTATTCCAAAACACTTGGTAAGAACATTACAGCGTTCTAAGTTCGAGCAATTGATAGCTTCGATCGTTGAAAGAACAATCGCTCCTTGTCGTTCTGCTCTTCAAAATGCAGGATTGTCTACAAGCGATATCGATGAAGTGATCTTAGTTGGTGGATCAACTCGTATTCCTGTAATCCAGGATGCAGTGCAGCGTTTCTTCGGAAAAGCTCCGTCTAAAGGAGTAAACCCGGATGAAGTAGTAGCAGTTGGTGCTGCAATCCAGGGTGGTGTATTAACAGGTGAGGTGAAAGATGTCTTGTTATTAGACGTTATTCCATTGTCTTTGGGAATCGAAACAATGGGTGGAGTATTCACGAAATTGATCGAAGCCAATACAACCATTCCAACGAAAAAATCAGAGACTTTCTCCACAGCTGCAGATAACCAGCCGGCGGTAGACATTCATGTATTACAGGGTGAGCGTCCGATGGCAACGGATAACAAAACATTGGGACGTTTCTCATTGACAGACATTCCGCCAGCTCGTCGTGGTGAACCGCAAATCGAAGTAACATTCGATGTAGATGCGAACGGGATCATGCATATTTCTGCAAAAGACAAAGGAACCGGAAAAGAGCAGTCAATTAAAATTGAAGGGTCTTCAGGTTTGTCTGATGAAGAGATCAAACGTATGAAAGCAGAAGCAGAAGCAAATGCAGATGCAGATAAAAAACGTATGGCAGAGGTTGAGAGTTTGAATAAAGCAGATTCATTGATCTTCCAGACTGAGCGTCAGTTGAAAGAATACGGAGATA
>CAMLDR010000034.1 GCA_946478775.1 uncultured Flavobacteriales bacterium | reverse complement strand
GAGATATCCTCACGCGTAATAGTCGCCCCGGAAGGACCACCATCTTTATTAATTAATGGGACTCGGTAGGCTACGATCAAGACTTCATCGATGGCTTTCACATCGGTTGGAAGTCCGAGAACAGTTCCATCAAGGAAGGTAATCCGGTCAGCATTCACAACAACACCTTTCAGTGTCACAGGCTGATACCCTTCCCCTGGGTTACTGATCTCAACGTCGTAAGAACCTGGCGACAACGAGTTAAGTTGAAACTTACCATCCATATCGGTGGTTGTGTTCCCTTTAACTGTTCCATTTTGCTTGATAACTATAATACAATCGTATATAGCCTCCTTGCTGTCCTTATCAACAACGCTACCACGGATTGTTCCCAAACCTGACTGGGAATATCCGTAAGTCACTGTCAACAAGATACTTGCAATTAACAAGTTGAGTTTACGTAACATAAGTACAGTTTAATTTTACATCATTTTTATTGTAACAAAGCGTGTAAATATAGTAATTTTCGATTTGTTAACATTTCCTAAAAAACTTTTCTGTTTTGTGACAAATTAACCTGCCTTAACTTTTTGTTAACTTTCCAAACCCTTAAAAGCCCTTGTTTTTAGGGAATTATAACTAAATATTAAAGGCAAAAAGTGCCTGTTTTTGGTGATTGTGACATACATTTGTATTATGTCTACCATTTCTATTATTAATTTAAATGCGGTTTCTATTTATTTAATGGAAATTGATTTTGCTCACTTTGAAAAGTACCAGGCTTCCCTGAACGAGCAGGAAAAATCAAGACTTATTACCATAAATCATCCTGAAAAAAAATTAGAATTTGCCGCTTCAAGATACCTGAAACACCACCTGTTCGGCGGAGCAAATATCGCATATGATTCTACAGGTGCACCCAACATCGAAGGTGTCGGATTCATTTCACTGTCCCATTGTAATACCCATGTGGTTTTAGCCACCTGTAAAGAACACCTGATCGGCGTAGACATTGAAGAAATACGGGAAAAATCGGTAAAAACATCCCGTCGTTTCATCACCGAAAACGAAAAACTTCTCTTCGATCAGACGAATGAAAAAGCCATGTCAATGCTTTGGTCTTTTAAGGAATGTCTATATAAATTATCTGACAGAAATCAACTTCTTTTTCAAAGAGATATACTGGTCTATGAAAGATCGGGTAAGTACTTCGGAAGCATCCTCAAAACAGATGGTATTTATGAATATGAAATGCATGTTGAAAACTTTAAAAATATTTTAATAACTTTCAATTCGAGTAAAGGAAAACTACTACATGAACATTCTGAATAAAATTCAATCGAAAAGCGGGCAATTGGCGTTATTAATCGATCCCGAAAAGACAAAAAATGAAGATCATTTATTAGAGTTGATCCGAAAAGCTGAATTTGCACTTATTGATTTCTTTTTTGTGGGAGGAAGTACTGTGACAAGAAAAGAAGTCGAATCGGTTGTTTCCAGAATAAAGAAAAACTCTACTATTCCCATTGTTCTTTTCCCGGGCTCAAGCAACCAGCTTTCCGAACAGGCAGATGCTCTTTTGTTCCTAAACCTGATTTCGGGCAGAAATCCGGATTTCCTGATCGGACATCATGTTTCCTGTGCAGAGGAAGTACTTGAGATGGATATAGAAGTCATTCCAACATCTTACATTCTGATCGAGGGTGGAAAAATGACCTCCGTTGCTTATGTTAGTCAAACGACCCCCATTCCAAGAGAAAATAGTTCCATCTCACTAAAAACCGGAATAGCCGGATATTTAATGGGGCAGAAACTCACCTATTTCGATGCCGGAAGCGGAGCCCTTCAATCCGTTCCTCCAACATTGATCCATGAACTGAAGAAAAAAATTGACACACCGATTATTGTCGGAGGCGGGATTCGTTCTGTGGAACAGATAGAGTCTTACAAGAATGCCGGTGCAAACGTGATTGTCATTGGAAACAAAATAGAGGAAAACATTGACTTTCTTTTAGACATAGAGACCTATCAAAAAAGTTCATTTAGAGTCGATTAGATAAACGCATACCGTTTAATCAGCATCAAACACACTTCACTAAATGAGCAGTTGTTTAATTAGATTGTTAAAATAATTGAACTATATTTACCCCTGTATGAACTGCGAAAACTAGGGGTTATATGTTTCTCAACGGTTTCAAACCATTGATAATAAACATATTAATTAAGTAACAAAGCCAAAAAAACTCTCAAATTCGACACAGATTACACACTCGCATTTTTTCGTGAAATGTTAAAATTAAGTTGAAAAAAAAACAATGTTGAATCTATTAAATTGTTAAACATGCGCAAAAAATTACTTTTTGGTGTATTTTCTTTAATTGGTGTGATTTCAACTGGGAAATCATTTGCTCAGGAAAATCACTTCAGTTGCGGAAGTCATACACAAATGAAAAAATTGTATGCCGAGAATCCAGGCTTGGAGGAAGACTACAAAAAATTGATTAACCGTTATCAGGAAAATCGTATTATCAACGGGAAATCGACGACAGTACGTATTATTCCAATTGTTTTCCATATCGTTCATGAATACGGCACGGAAAATATTCCGGACATCAACATCTATGATCAAATGGACATCCTTAACGAGGATTTCCGCAAATTAAATGCTGATACAAATATCGTTATCAGCCCTTTCGATAGCATTATCGGAGACGCTTATATTGAATTTCGTTTAGCAACATTGGATCCTTACGGAAATTGTACAAACGGTATTGAGCACATTTACAATCACAATTCCAATCAGGGGGATGATTATTCCAAATTAAACCAATGGGACAGAGACAAGTATTTAAATGTTTGGTTGACTAAAACGATCGGATCAGCAGGAGTTGCAGGTTATGCTTACTACCCAACAGGTGTAACCGGAACAGGTTTCTTCAGAGACGGTATCATTATCCTTCATAATTATGTTGGTAGTCTTTTACCAAGTAATGCAAATAATTCAAGAGCTTTAACTCACGAGATCGGTCACTGGTTAGGATTGGCTCATACTTGGGGGAATGACAATGATCCGGGTAACACTGCAAGCTGTGGACAAGATGACGGTATTGGTGATACTCCGAACTGTATTGGTCTGACTAGTTGTAACCTTGCTGCTAACACATGTAATGACACCCTTACATTGAATTCATACTGGGGTAATTATGACCCGGTAGACAATACTCAAAATTTCATGGACTATTCATACTGTTCTGTCATGTTTACAAAAGGACAAGCGAACTTCATGAACAATGTATTGGATCAGGAAACAAGTGGGCGTAACAATCTATACTCCGCTCAAAACCTGATAGAAACAGGAACAGCTTCATTAACTCCTGTAACTTGTATTCCACTTGCAGACTTTTATGTAGATGTAAATGGCGCAACAGGTAATACAGGACCAAACGCAAATGTGATGTCGGCTTGTGTAAACGATCCGATTGCATTTAGAGATGCTTCCTGGAAAGCAGGTATCACTTCCTGGTCCTGGAGTTTCCCTGGCGGAACACCTTCCACTTCTACAAGCCAGAATCCAAATGTAACTTACGCTTTACCAGGATGGTATGATGTAACGTTAACTGTTTCAAATGCTGCGGGTTCAAACACAAAGACTATCAACCACATGGTTTATATTCAGGGTGAGTGGGCTGAGTACACTGGACCAAGAACAGAGGATTTCAACGCAAATGCAAACTTCTGGATTGCACTTAACCCTGAGAACAATCACGCTTCTTTCAATCGTGTTACTTCAGGTGGTAGAGGAAATTCAGCTTGTTTCAAATTGAACAACTTCAAAGATGTTTCCGGAGCTCAAATGTTTACGGAAGATTCTTATTATTATGATCGTCTTGGAAACTCTAAGGATTATTTGATCACTCCTGCTCTTGATTTAAGAAGTACTTCAAACGTTAGCATTTCATTTGATTATGCTTACGGTACGAAAGCTACATCTACAACTGATATTACTGAGAAATTGGTGATTTATTACTCAAGAGACTGTGGAAAAACGTGGATCCAAAAAACATCGATTACAGGTGCTGCATTAGTAAGTGCAGGATATGTTGGAAACACAGATTACACTCCGAACAATGACCTTCAGTGGAAAACTTTCAGCTTTAACCACACTTCGAACTCTACGGATAACAAGACAAAATTCAAATTTGAATTCATTGCTTCTGACTTCTCTTCTAACTTCTATTTCGACAACTTCAATGTTTCCGGAACATTAGGAATTGAGGACAATGGAATATTATCTTCCGTTTCAATCGCTCCGAACCCTGTTGCTACAGGATCTGAACTATCTGTTGAGGTTCCGAACGCAGAAGCCGGAATGAAATTAGTAATTATGGACTTAAAAGGTGCTGTTATCTCAACTACTGAGGTTCCTGCTTCTTCCGGAGTTCAAACAGTAAACATTCCTATGAACGTTGCAAAAGGATGTTATATCCTGAATGCTGTTCAAGGAGCTGCAAAATCTACTCACCGAGTAGTTGTTTATTAATAAAGATTCAACTTATATATAAGAAAACCCGAAGCGATGGCGACATCTGCTCCGGGTTTTTTTATTCCAATAACACGCTATTCACCTGGAAATTACTATTTTCACTGTTTATGAACACGCGTGTTACCTTTGCTGCTCCTTATCCTTTTCAAAGACCTGCTTTCATCGGAATACGTGAATACAGTTTCATCAATTCGCACGGCGATGAATACAGCGTGCAATTCGTTCAAAAGAACAGCCATATCATGAACTACATTGTTGATCTAAGCCTGAAAAATTACGATCAGGATGAATATCAAACAATGAACACCGGCGATGTATATAAAGTCATGGCAACTGTTGTGTCTATCCTGCTGGATTTCATAGAACAAACTCCTTATTGTCAAAGTATTGAATTTGTTCCTGTCTCTGAGAACCATCAATTATCCAACAGAAGGTCGATCCTGTTCCGAAGGTATGTACAACTATTTAAAACACTGACCGGATGGGATTATAAAATAAACGATGGAGTCTTTACACTAAGCCGCCCTAAAACAAAATAAATTGCCTTATTTTGCAGTATGAAGTTTGAAGAATTAAACAGTCGGCTGGAAAACACACTTATTGAATTAGGTTGTGAAGGGTATACCGAAAAACAGGAAAAATTAATCAAACTATCCAAACAAGGGAAAAATCAGTTGATTTTCACATCGATGGATCAGGAATTAATTGATGGACTTCATTACATTTCTTTCATGAGGGCTCCGGAAATGCTTGAAGGCTCTCCACGTGTGCTATGGTTTACTCCTTCGTGGGAAAGTGCACGGGAAAAAGTAAAGTCCTTCCACCACCTCATGAAGCGAACGGATGTTACCATCGAAATTGCCGATGATAAGGGAAAAATCATTGAACAGCGAAATGCCATTTTTGAAGGAGCTGAAATCATCATTGGAAATCCCAAAAGGTTCCTGGAACTATACATTCAAAACGGAATTCATCTCAACCAGTTAAGCCTTGTCATCATTGATCAGGCAGAAACACTTTGCAAGAACCCTGTGACCCTTCAGTCCATACGGAGAATTGCAGAAAGCCTCCCTAAATGCCAAAAAATAATCTTTTCTCAGGGAACTCATCACCGATTGGAAGAGTTCTGCGAAGATATTTGTACCTTTTACGAAACTTCTGAAATCTAAAAGGTATGCTGGCCAAACAATTAAAAGCGATTTCCAATATTTGTTATATCCTTGGAATGGTTTGTGCCGTCTTGCTTTACACCCATCATACGCTGGGAGCACCTGGCGCTATCCGAATCGGCTTTTACGTTTTTGGAGGAGCGGGGCTTCTTCTGAGCCTTCTTCAGTTCCGGTTCATTCCTGAAGAAAAATGGGAGGATTTCAATTTGTTGTTCTGGATCGGTTCATTAGTTATATTCATCGGATTCGTCATTCAAACCCTGCATTTGAGGTACGCTACTTATATTTTAATTGCAGGTTTTGCTGTTACCGGTTTTTCTTTTTTCGTTAATCCATTTAGGAAAGACAAAGATGAAGAAGATAATATTTTAGATAACTGACTTATAACCAACGATTAATCAACTATTCAAACTATTTTTAATTTAGCACGAAAACCAATGGTTTGGTCTTTGCGTATTTAACTTACTGAAACGTTGCAATACCACATGACGAAAAAAAATTTTCTTGTATTTCTTTTCTCTGTTGTTCATTTCATTTCGAACGCACAGGTTCCAATAACTCAACACGATGATTTTCTGAAACTGGAAGAAGATCAGCTAAGGTATTTTATTGCACCCGGCAGTAAGTCCTCCCTTCAAACCGTAAAACCGCATTTGAAGGAATTTAAACCGATTAATTCGCGGATGGTTAATCTGGGATTCGAAACAAAAGACGTTTGGTTCTATTTCGAAACAAAGAACCTCTCCGATGCCCGCCTTATCCGCATGCTTAAATTGAGCAATCCGATTATAGATGAAGTGGATGTTTATAAGCGAATCGGCAACAGTATTTTCATTCCCGTTGCAAAAGGAGGCGATCAAAGACCTTTCTCCTGGCGTTATAATGGAAACAGGGAATTGATTTTTCCTTTACGCCTTGATCCGCACAGCACCAATGGTTTTCTATTCCGTGTAAACAACGGCGGAGAACAATTTTACTTTCAAAGTTCCCTGGAGAAAGGATCCTATATCCAGGTGAAACATGGAAACAAGCAGGTCTTCTATGGTTTGCTGTTTGGGGTGATGATCTTCATCATTATTCTCAACCTGGCAATCGGAATCCTGTTCCGACAGCGAATTGCATACATTTATACCCTTTACGGAGCTTCTTTCACCCTGCTCCAAATGTCTTTGCTGGGTTTTGGAACAACCTGGCTGTGGACAGACCAGTATTTTATTTCAAACAGAGCGAACCCGGTATTGGCCTCATTGGGAGTTTTATTCTTTCTGAATTTCACTTACCGCTACCTCGAACTGCACATCAATACACCCAAGATCAAACCCATTGTAAGGTTTATTCAGATCGGGTTAATTATCAATGTTTTCCTGAGTCTTATTCCGGGAACTGCATTTATGAATATTTCTGCAATTACGGTCAATGCATTGACACTGCTATTAAATTTATTCATCCTTTATCCGCTTATCGTAACACTAAGAACCGGTTCCAGAACAGCCAAATCTTATTTAATTGCCTTCTCCATCTTACAAATCTCTGTTTTTGCCTTCGTATTGAGAAACTTTGGAGTAATTCCGAACAGTTTTCTGGCAGACAACGGTTTGCAGCTCGGATTTGCGGTAGAAATGATCATTTTAACCTTTGGTATTCTGCAACGCTTTAAGATCATGAACGATGCCTCTATTTCGGTTCTTGCTGAAGCGAATGAACTAAAGGAAAACCTGAATATTCAACTCGAAGCGGAAGTGGAACTGAGAACCAAGGAAGTAATCGAACAGCGAAATGAACTGGAGCAGAAAAACGAAGAGATTACAAGCAGTATCCTTTACGCCAAGCGCATCCAAAATGCATTGCTTCCCAGCAGTTCCTATTATTCCAATCTCATCCCCAATCTGAACGTGTTCTATTATCCGAAAGATATTGTTGCGGGCGACTTTTATTGGATTAAACGGATTCGGATCGGAGAAGATATCTGGAAATTCGTTGCTGTTGCAGATTGTACCGGCCATGGGGTTCCGGGTGCAATGATGAGCGTACTATGCATGAACGCCCTGAATGAATCAGCCCGCTTACTGGAAAGTGCCGATCCTGCAGACCTTTTAACGCGTGTAAGCTCCTACCTGAGAAATTACCTCTTAACCGACGGAATGGAATTGTCTGACGGGATGGATATTTCTGTGGCGTGTTTCAATTCCGAAAAACGGATCCTGCGCTTCTGCGGAGCAAATAATCCTTTGTGGATCTTTCATGAAAATGAGATTCAGGTAATTCCTCCAACCAAAAGGCCTGTTGGAAAATCAGAGTCGAGTCTCCCTTTTGAATTACATGAAATGACTTATCCCGAAAATCAGCGCATTTTGCTGTTCTCGGATGGTTGTATTGATCAGTTTGGAGAAAAATCAGGTAAAAAACTCAAAACACCCGGTCTGAAAAAGATGGTTTTAGAACAGTATGATCCGGCCCCGCAAGAGCACCTTCAGAAAATTGAACAGGGTTTATTGCGGTGGAAAGGTGCAGAAGAACAACTCGATGATATCTGTATGATGCTGATCGATTTGGATTAAAAGCTTGCTTTCAAGCTCATATCCAAACTGTCAAAGCTATGGGTTAAGGCTCCCACGGATATAAAATCGACTCCTGTTTCCGCAAAAGAACGAATGGTTTGTTTGGTAATTCCACCCGAAGCTTCTGTTTCATAACGTCTGTCGATTAATGAAATTGCTTCTTTCAGCAGATCCGGTGTAAAATTATCCAGCATGATCCGGTCAACCATCCCCACTTCAAGCACCTGATGTAATTCCGCAATATTACGTACTTCAATCTCTACCTTCAATGTTTTCCCGGTAGATTTCAGGTAATCGTGCGTTCGCTCGATGGCTTGTTTGATTCCGCCGGCAAAATCCACATGATTATCCTTCAGCATGATCATATCATACAAGGCAAAACGATGGTTCATACCACCTCCTATGCGAACGGCCCATTTTTCCATGTAACGAACTCCGGGAGTTGTTTTGCGCGTATCAAGCAATTTAGTCGATGTCCCTTCCAATAAATCAACATAGCTTTTTGTTTGAGTAGCGATTCCGGACATACGCTGCATAAAATTCAACAAAGTGCGCTCTGCAGCCAATATCGAACGGGCACTTCCTTTTAAATAGAAAGCAATGTCGCCGGGCTTCACGGAAGTTCCGTCAGCCAGCAGTTGTTCAAATACCAGGTTTGAATCCACTAATTCACATACTTTTTTAGCTACTTCTACACCGGCAAGAATTCCGGTATCTTTCACCAATAATTTAGCGATCCCCGAAGCTTCTGCAGGAATACAGGCCAGGGAAGAATGGTCTCCGTCCCCCAAATCTTCCTGAAGGGCGTTTTTTATAATTTCATCAAACATGGGGCAAAGGTAATTCAAAATGCAAAATGATTAATTCAAAAACCTTCCTTTTGCATTTTGCATTCATCATTTTGAATTATTCGATAGAGAGTGACTCTATTTTCAATTCAGAATTGATATGTTTCCACTTAATGGTAACACGAAAGGATTCGCTTTTAGAAGTGTAGGTACCGGTGGTTAGCGGTGAATCATCACTTTCCTTTCCTTTGAAGGTAAAACGAAAGCTGGAAACCGGTTTGCGATTAAAGAAATCTTTCAACAACTGAGTAGCCTGGGATTGAGCATACACCCCTTCTTTCCCCTGGATCTGAAGTAAGACCTTGTCTTTTCCATAAGAAATAATTTTAGCTGCATCTTCTCTTCCAAATGCTTGTTCGACAGCTGTGAAATTTGCATCTGTAACAGCATGAAGTGATAAAATAAAAGAAGCTATCAAGGATAAAATAAAGCCCATATTCCAATTGTTGTGTTACCTCGTTCAGCAAATATAATGCCTAAAATGAAACCCCGCTAATTCTCTACTGTTTTTATAGATTATTCTTCGTCCCATGTTATCCCACCCCGGCATTTAAGCACTAACTACAATTTTTGTATATTCGTTGCATGCAGGTAACATTACTTTGTATTGGTAAAACCGGAAAGAAATTTCTGGAAGAAGGAGAACAGGAATATTTGAAGCGGCTTCGTCATTATATTTCCTTTCAATTACAGGTTATTCCGGATATCAAACAGGCTAAAAGCTTATCTGAAAGTCAGATCAAACAACGGGAAGGTGAATTAATACTTGAAAAAGTGAATCCAACAGACACCCTTATTTTATTGGATGAAAGAGGGAAAGAATACAGTTCTCTGGATTTCTCGGTTTATCTTCAGGATCAATTTAACCGGGGAGGTAAACAAATTTGTTTCGCGGTGGGTGGCCCTTATGGATTCAGTGATGCCGTTTATCAGCGTTCAAACGGAAAAATCTCCTTGTCTCAAATGACTTTTTCCCACCAAATGATCCGGCTGTTCTTTATCGAACAGGTATATCGCGCCATGACTATTTTGAGAAATGAACCTTATCATCACCAGTAGGATTAACTATGTTCGAATTTTTTGATGCGGTCGATATTATCTCTTTCATTGGATGGCTGGTTATCTTTATAATCATCGCCCATTTGATCCATGCCAATAATAAGGAGAACCCGGAATTCCGTTTTTTCCTGGGACATTTCTATTGGAAAGTTTTGACTGGTCTGGCTTTTGGACTGGTGTATATTTTATACTACGAAAGGCACGGCGACACTGTTTTTTATTGGCAAGGGGCAAAAAAGCTGAATTTATTATTCCTGGAAAATCCAAGTGCATATTGGCATGAGATTTTTTCTTCACCATCCAGAGACTACATTCCGAGTTACTTTTCGAAAGTTGGAAAGCCTCCTTTCTGGATTTATTCGGAACCTAATTCCTGGTTTGTTTGCAAGCTTGCCAATTTTTTTTCCTTCTTCTCTTTTGGAAGTTACCTCACATTGAATTTATTTTTCTCTGTTATTTCCAGCTGCATTTCATGGCGCTTTTTCCGCTACATGAATAAAATTCTTTTGACCAAAACAAACTATATTGCCTTTGCTTGTTTATTCATTCCTTCTGTTGCGTTTTGGTGCACAGGCTTAATCAAGGATACCATTGCAATCTGTGGTATTTTTGTTCTCACCATGTCCATCCTCAAACTCATTCGAAAAGATTATAGTTCCTTGACAAGTGTGTTGCTGAATCTAGTACTTTCCGGTTATTTTTTGTATTCTGTTCGACCTTTCCTGATCATCAGTACCGTTGTTCCTCTGCTTGTGATTTTGATCTTTAGAGTCAATCGAAACAAACCCTTTGTCATTAAATTCTTAACCCGCTTCATAGGAATTACGCTCACTTTCGGGAGTTTGGTCTTTTATTTCAGTAATTCCGGTTCATTTGGGGAATTTTCGGCAGATTCTGTTTTTAAAACCGCAGAGGTGATTCAACAAGATATGCTTAACAATGTGGGATACACCGGAAAACGTTACCATTTGAATATAGACGATTTCACCGGTGTGAATCTACTGTTCGTTGCTCCTGCAGCCATAGGGACTGCCTTATTCCGCCCCTTTATCTGGGAGTCTGAAGGAGTCTTTATGTTGCTAAATGGTTTAGAGAATTTGGGGATTCTTTATTTAACCCTGCGCTTCTTTTTAATTAGGAGAAAAGACCTGTTAATTAACGAATTCAAAAACAACACCTTTTATCTATATGCTTTGACATTGGTATTAATGCTTGGTTATTTCGTGGGATTAACATCGGGACTTTTTGGAACCTTGGTAAGACTAAAAACACCACTCATGCCCTTCTTTTTATTAGTTGTGTCTTATAAATGGGTAGACCATGAAAAAGCGTCAGGGGCATTGGACTCTAAATCGGTAAAAAAACTGACTTAAAAAGGACCTATTCCAAAAATCAGCAAATCCAACCTTCAAAATTATCCGGTGCAATTGAATTGTAATTCCAAATTATCATTCCCAACTTCCATGTGGGGAATTTTCTTTATTTTGGCGATATATTTGAACAAATGCATCCTGAAAACAAGTATCTTCTCGAAATAAAATCCAAAAGTAAATTCAGCTTTGGTTTCAAAGAAATTTTGAGTTATTGGGAGCTGCTCTATTTTTTTACATGGCGGGAAATTAAAGTCAAATACAAACAGACTGTTTTGGGTTTTCTTTGGGTTGTGCTTCAACCGGTACTTATGACACTTGTATTTACCTTTTTCTTGGGGAACGCCATTTCATCTGTTTCCAAATTAACGGTTCCTTATCCCCTTTTTGCATTAAGCGGATTAGTGATTTGGGGGTTTTTCAGCACAGGGCTTTCCAATGCGGCAAACTCGATGGTCAATAACTCGAACATTATCAAGAAAGTCTATTTTCCCCGTTTAATCATCCCTTTTTCGGCCATTCTTAGCTCAAGTGTCGATTTCCTGATCAGTTTGGGCTTGTTTTTCATCGCATTGATTTATTTTCAGGTACCAATTAATTGGTTGCACCTATTGTATCTTCCTTTGGCGTTGATCATGATTTCCTTTTCCACCTTGGGAATTGGAATGTTTTTAGCGGCTTTGAATATCAAATACCGGGACGTCCGCTACATTCTTCCTTTTTTCATTCAAGGAATGTTATTCGTGTCACCGATTATGTTCCCTATTTCCATTACCAACAACCCAATAGCGACAACGATCTTACAATTCAATCCCGTGGCTGGTGCACTGGAGTTGATTCGCGGAGTTTTCCTGAATTATGAAATAAATCTCACAACCATTGCCTATAGTACCATTTCTACCCTTGTTTTTTTCCTGATCGGCTTGTACACTTTCCGAAAAACAGAGGCTTATTTTGCTGATTTAGCATAACTTTTAGAAAATCTCCAGTGAAACCGATCTTAGAAATTGAAGCAATTAGCAAAAAATACCAGATTCAAAAATCCGGTCAACAACCCTATCTGAGTTTGCGGGATTCATTATCCGGTTTTTTTAAGCGAAATGAAAAACAGGAGTTCTGGGCTTTAAAAGACATCTCCTTTCAAGTGGAATCCGGTGAAAGCATTGGGATCATTGGGAAAAATGGCGCCGGAAAATCGACACTTTTAAAGATCCTTTCCCAAATCACTCCGCCAACGGCAGGAAAAATAACTGCCCGTGGAAGAATTGCTTCCTTATTGGAGGTTGGAACCGGGTTTCATGCGGAACTTACCGGAAGAGAAAACATCTTCATGAACGGTTCTATTCTTGGAATGAAAAGAGCCGAAATTTTACGGAATTTTGATGCAATCGTAGATTTTTCAGGAGTGGAACAGTTTATTGATACTCCCTTGAAACATTATAGCTCCGGAATGCAATTACGTTTGGCATTTGCCGTTGCTGCTTTCCTGGAAAATGAAATTCTGATTATCGATGAAGTACTTGCTGTGGGTGATGCTGAATTTCAAAAAAAATGCCTCGGAAAAATGAATGAAGTAGCCAAAAGTGGCCGTTCCATTCTATTTGTTAGTCATGATCTCGATTCCGTTGCGAATTTGTGCAATAAAGGGGTGTACCTTAAAAACGGTCAGATTGCTCATTTGGGAGAAATCTCCGAAGTACTTCATAGTTATTCAAAAAACTATGGTGGCTCCGATCAAAAATGGGAAATGGATCAACGACCTGGTAATGAAAAGGTTCGTTTGAACAGCGTCTCACTGGTCAATGCACACGGTGAACAAATTCACCAACCGACAATTAATCAACGGATTGGGGTACGGATTGAATACGAGTTGTTTGAAGACAACTTTTCACCATCACCCAACGTCCATTTTTACAATACCAATAACGTGTGTTGTTTTTTAGGGATTTCAGGCGCAAAAACGACAGAGAAAGGAACCTATGAAGTCATTATATGGATTCCCGAGAATACGATGAACAACATTCAGTACAATATTGGGGTTTCGATCTCTACTTTAAAAACGGTAGAAGTCCATTTGGATATCCGCGATTTGATCAGTGTCGATTTTTTTGAAGATAAATTCAAACGATCAACTGATTTCAGCGGAGTCATCCCAGGGGTTGTAAGACCTGTAACAATCAGTGAACTAAAAAAGATAAAGTAATATTACAATGGATAATATTCACGAAATAATTGAAGAGAATTTTTGTCTCAAGTTCGAATTGGATTCACTTGCAGATCATCTGCTGTTTGGAAAACATGAAAGATGGGTTCATGGGTTCATGAATAAATACGGCGACGAATTACATTTGAAAAGATATGAATTTGCCAAAAATTTTGTTTCAGGAAAACGTGTTCTTGACATTGCCGGCGGAAGTGGTTATGGAACCTATTACCTCGCAAAGAACGGAAATCCGTCTGAAATTCATTCGGTGGATCTGAGTGAGGAGTCCGTGCGCTACGCAAATCATCGTTACCCACATGAAAAAATCACCCGTTTTGTCGATAATGCCGAAACCTATGAAAACAAAGGCTACTATGATGTTGTTGTAAGTTTTGAAACAATCGAGCATTTACCAGGATATGAAGAATTTTTGAAACGAATTCTTGCTTCTCTGAAACCAGGCGGGAAATTAATTGTTTCAACCCCTGTTACCTGCGTCACTTCAACAAACAATATCAATCCATTTCACGTCATCGAATGGTCTCTTGATGATTTTCATTCGCTGATAAAGAACTACTTTAAAATTGATGAAGTTTACACTCAAAATATTTTCATGAAATCTGATATCGCGGACACTTTAATCAAAAAGATTCGCTTCAAATTGAACCCGAAAAAATTTCATTATTTTGATGCTGAGCTAAAACCTTTTAAGAATGATATGAACTTAAAGAAGATTAACTCAGGATTTCAATTGCTTGTTTGCACTAAAGAATAATCGATGAAGGCCGCTTTTACCATTTGTTCCTTAAACTATTTGTCATTAGCTCTGACTCTCAAAAAGAGTATTCAAAAAACAAATCCGGAACTACCGTTTTTTATTTTTTTGGCAGATCAGTTGAATGGTGTTATAAGCGACGAGTCTATCATCGAAATTGCAGGTCTTCAAATTCCTGAAAATGAATTCAACACGCTGATCAGCAATTATAATATCATTGAATTCAATACCGCTCTGAAACCATTCGTCCTGGAGTTTTTAGATCGGAAAATGGGATTCACTTCTTTAATTTATTTCGATCCGGATATTATTGTTTATCAGCATTTGGATTCTGTTTGGAATGAATTGGCTGATCAGGAGTTCATTTTGACTCCTCATATAATTCAACCGATCCAAAATCCGGAATTGGATTACCTGACACTTGGGAACATCAATACAGGAGTTTTCAATCTCGGGTTTATCGGAGTTCAAATAACCGAGTCCTCACGTCAATTCATTTCCTGGTGGAAAAACCATTTGCTTCAATACGGTCACAACAATATTTTAAATGGGGAATTCTACGACCAAAAAGTCATAAATTTACTTCCTGTTTTTTCGGATAAAACGGTTATTTCAAGAAATTTCGGATTGAATGTTGCGGAATGGAATCTGCACGAACGGACACTTTCAAAAATCAACGGTGATTATTTGGTAAATGGAAGTTACCCTTTGATTTTTTTCCATTTTAGTGGTGTAAAAATGACGAGTGCCAATCAAAATAGTCAAAACAACATTCAATTCAAACGCGCCCAATCCGATGAACTAACTGAACTGCTAAACGATTATATTGCTGAGAATCTAGAAAACGGATACGAGCAATTGAAAGGTATTCCATGCTACTACAAATTGCGTCCGAATATCCACAGAGCATCCCGATGGGAAATCTATAAATTCAAACTGAACGCATGGCTCAAGTCGAAATAATTCACTTATTTCCTCCTGCTGAACCGGTTGATCTAAAAGGAGCCATCGATAACGATTCTCCAATCAGAGAAGCAATCGAAATTCACATTTTGAAAAAAGCACGTGTCAATTATTATGGCTACGTTTTTCAGAAAGGGCGGGTCTATGACCATTTCATTTCTCCAAGGCATCGGGGAACAATCACCTGGAAAAATTGCCTGAGTAATTATCTGAAGAAAAAAATCGTACGGATCGACTCTCCCGCAATCAGTATTGCTCATGGATGGTATGATAATTACTATCACTTCACCTTAGAAGTCCTTGTGAAGGTCTTTCTACTGAGAAATTACCTGCCAACTGCAACGATCATCTTTCCATCTAAAACCACTAAATTCCATAGAGAATGGTTTGAATTAATTGGACTAACCAATATCCGTTATATCGAAGAAAATGAGGTTGTCCTTAGCCCGAAAGTGATTTCTTGCAATTTTCCCAACAGGGACCTGAATCACCATCATCTGATAACTCCTCTTTTCAGGGAATGGATCATGGAGCATGCCAGGAATCGAGGTTTTCTGGAATTATCCGGATTTCCTTCCAATCTCTTCATTGACCGTTCAAAAGCAACTTATCGAAAAATACTCAATCACAAAGAAGTTGAACAGGTATTAACTGAAGCTGGGATTCCAATGCTCAACCTGGAAGAACTTTCTTTGGAAGAGCAGATCAATGCCCTCTATTTTGCCAGGCATATTTCTTTTGTTCATGGAGCCGGGTTAACCAATATTCTATTTTGTAATCCGGAAACAAGGATTTTTGACTTTTGTCACAAAGATTTCAATCAGCACTGTTTTTATAAATTGGCTATTCCACTCCAACTTCAGTACCGATTAATCAAATGTGAAGCCAACACAGTTCATGAACTACCCGGATATTGCGATTTGTATTTACCTTTGGATTCAGTGAAAGAAATCAGCAAATGACACGCATTTCAGTAATTATTCCAACTTTTGATCGCGGCGATCTATTTGATGAATGTATTCAATCCGTATTGGAGAGCATCAGTTCCCTGGATGAGATCATTGTTATCAATGATTCGAAAACAAATTCACTCAAATTAAAAATTTCAGATAACCGAATCCGGGTTTTTGACAATCCCAAAAGTGGAGTTGCTTCTGCCCGCAATTTGGGTGCGTTTCATGCTCAGGGAGAATACCTTCTTTTCATTGACGATGACATGCTGATTAATCCGGATGCGATAGCTTCGTGTTATCAACTGATTTTAAGCAATCCACTTTCAGCAATTAATTCAGATTGGATTTATCCACCCGAAGAATTGAACAAAGCTCTGAAAACTTCATTCGGAAGATACCTTCATCACATTCAATTCACTTCATTGAAAGGATGGTGTACAGATTTGAAATGGAAGGAGAATGGAATTGTTCGGGCCAATGGGATTACCTCCCAGTTTTTATTGATCCGCAAAGATTTGGTTCTTTCGGCAGGAGGTTATAATGAATCCTTTCCATTTGCGGGCTTTGAAGATTATGATTTTGGAAAACGATTGGAAAAAAGCGGATGTCAATTCATCATCAATACACAATGTCTTATCTATCACAATGAAAAAGACAGAATCCAACTGAAACCATTTCTGGAAAGAAAGAAACGAGGAGGATTTACCCGGATAAAGGGAGTTGAATTAGGGTATTCAGAGCTAACGATTTCCTTTGGTCTTCTCAAAAAAATGTA
Organism: uncultured Flavobacteriales bacterium; assembly: GCA_946478775.1. The sequence goes on along the minus strand of CAMLDR010000034.1, from coordinate 10,998 downwards.
CCTGCAGTGTTTGTTTCTGGTTAAACCTGTTTTTACATTTTTTAGCCGCATGATACCCAACTCGAAAGCAACTGACCCCATTTATCGATTTATCATTAACCGTCTAATCGGAATCGCGATTTATGAGGGTTACTCCAAAAAAAATATTTCATGAAGAAAAAAATTCGTTTATTCATTCAAAACAAAGTAGGTTATTGGTTTTACAAATCAAAACACCTCCCTGTTGGCACTGATATCGGTGTAGATCTGACTCAGAAAATGAATTTTCCAATCAAGACCATTGTTGATGTGGGAGCAAATATCGGTCAATCGGCCTTATTCTATCAGGAAACATTCCCTGAAAGCGCTATTTATTGCTACGAACCAATTCCCGCAATTTACACTCAGTTAAAAGAAAGGACCAGTAATCATTCCATGATCCATTGCTTTCAAAAGGGTGTCGGAGCAAAAGTTGGGGAACTACAAATTGTTTTGTTGGAAGACCAGCTATCACAGCAGCATTCATTCAATAAAGTAGCTTCTAAGGATGAAGAAACCGTTCTTGTCCCGATTACAACTATTGATGAAATTATTGAAACAAACGGATTTAAAACAATTGATCTGCTAAAAATAGACACCGAGGGTTTTGAATTGGAAGTGATTGAAGGTGCATCGAAAAGCATTGCTAATAATCAAATAAAACTGATTTATCTGGAAGTCGGTCTATCTTCTAAAAATGAACACAACACCCCTTTTTCAAAAGTACTCCTCACACTTGAAAACCTCGGCTTCACTTTTTATGGACTGTATGAAATTTCTCACATTGGAATTCAAGTTGACCAACATTATGGGAACGCTTTATTCCTGCATCATTCTGCAGTCAATCAAATTTCCAATTGGCAATTGGATTAATCAATGAGAGACCAGCTATTCACATGTTGAATCACTAAATCTACTTCTTCCTGAGTCATTACTGGGCTCATAGGTAAACTGAGCACCTCATCGTGAATTTTTTCCGTTACAGGCAATTGGATTTCATTCCATTCTTTATATGCCTCTTGTTTATGAGGAGGAACAGGATAATGAATCAATGTTTGCACGCCCTTTTCAAGCAAGAATTCTTGTAACTCAAAACGTTTTGGAGTGCGGATAACAAACAGGTGCCAAACATGCTCTTCATCACGAACCGGTTGCTCAGGAAGCTGAATTAACGGATTCACAATTTCTGCTATATACTGTTTGGCAATTTCTCTTCTGCGCTCATTTTCGGCATTCAAAAAAGGCAGTTTCACAGACAAATACCCGGCTTGAATTTCATCCAAACGGCTATTCATTCCCTTCACCTGATTGTAATATTTTTGTTGTGACCCGTAATTTCCCAAAGTCCGGATCATAGAAGCCAAGGCATCATCATTTGTACAAACAGCTCCACCATCACCCAAACAACCTAAATTTTTGCCGGGATAAAAACTAAAACCCGCAGCATCTCCAAGAGCTCCCGTTTTGACACCTTGAAATGCCCCTCCAATTGTCTGAGCATTATCTTCGATACAAAGCAATTTGTTTTCCGCTAAAAAAGCCGTCAATTCCTCCGACCAGCAGACTCTTCCATATAGGTGAACATTCAGAAGGGCCTTTGTTTTATTAGAAACCAATGTTTTAGCGACTGAAACATTTAAGTTCAAGGTTTCGGAGCTGGGCTCAACTAAAACCGGTACCAATCCGTTCTCTGAAATTGCCAAAACAGAAGCAATGTAAGTATTTGCCGGAACCAAAATTTCATCTCCGGAATTCAATTTACCTAAATTCATGTAAGCCTTTAGTATCAAAGTCAACGCATCCAACCCGTTTGCAACACCAATGGCATGCTTAACTCCGATATAACCGGCTAATTCTTGTTCAAACTGCCTGATCATCTGACCCTGAATGTACCACCCGGAATCAATCAATTGAGTACTCTTTTCGATTAAAGCAGCTTTGTATTGCTCATTTAATTTTTGAAGATCCAAAAACTTAATCATATCACTTTTCTTATAAATCGTGCCGGCGATCCAATCCACAGTTCATTTTCCGGAATGTTTTTCGTAACCAAAGATCCAGCACCGATCATGGCGCCTTTTCCGATAGTAATTCCGCCTAAAATAGTGGATGCTGCACCAATTGAAACATGGTCTTCTAAAACAGTTGTTTGGAAGGAATCCGGATAATTTTTAGATCGTGGATATTTATCATTCGTGAATGTTACATTGGGACCAATAAAGACATTGTTTCCAATTCGCAATCCATCCCACAAATAAACTCCGCTCTTGATAGTACAATTATCACCAACAATGACGTCATTCTCAATAAAAGTGTGACAATTAACATTGCAATTCGCTCCTATCTGAGCATTTGGAAGTATGACTGAAAACTGCCAGATTGAAGTTCCATCTCCGATCTTAACAGATTGAATATCGGCCGTTTGATGTCGAAAAAAATTACTCATTTGGTTTGCATACTTTTGAATTCCTCGTAATCCCGAATATAATCTTTTTCATCATACAATGAATTCGTCAACACCAATTGGACCGCCGTATGTGAATACGCCATCTCATGCCAGGTTAAAGGTGGAACATACAAACCTTCATTCGGATTTTTCAAAACAAAATGCGCTTTTTCACCATCAATAGACTCCGTGCTTACTTCAATAATCCCGGAAAGTGCAATCAGAATCATCTCAGTATGATAGTGCGTATGCCTGCCACGTGTGATGCTATCCGGTGTGAAATAAGTCCAGAAAACGCGTTTAATATCAAAAGGAACTTCTCCGAAAGATTCTCCAACTGATAAATAACCTTCAGAAGGCCCTCCGATTTTTTTGAATGGAATGATCTTAACTTTTGAATTCATTATTCTCAAATTAGTTATTTTTTTGAAATCCGATAAAAGTAAAAATGCTCATCTTCTATTGGCAATGCGTGTAACTTCCATTTCTTTAAAACCAAAGGAAGGCTTCTTTGCTTATGAACTGCCGCATACTCTATATGAAGTTTATTCAGCATTGAGTTTTGGTAAACAACATACTCAAACTCTTGTTTTCCCGGATCAAACTGACTCAGTTGGTATAAATGAGATTGCCTGATAATCTGCTCATAGATTGCATCTTGAGGAGTAATCTCAACAGATGAAAAGCTGATTAACCTGCTTGTTGAAAAAGCCATTAATGCATCTAAATTGCCGAAGAAAACAGCGTCATTTTTCGAATACACACTCGTTTTTGGATCGTAATAATTGAATAGTGCCATGTTTTTGTTGTCAAATCTTTTAAACACATGAACATTGACCGAGGTTTTGCGAAAGTAATCCGGGGGAAGATTTGCCAGCACCAAATCAGCACTAATAAATGTCAAAAGCAAAAAAAGTTGGATCCATTTTCTTTCGGTCAATACAAAATAACCGATCAATACATAACTGATTCCAATCATCGGATAATAAAAATTACTCCATAACTGAACCGAATCAGCCATTTGAAACACCAGACTCCAGGAAACAAGTCCCACAAAACTTCCCAAAAAGCCCCAAACAAGTATTTTGCGGTAAGCCTTAAAGGAGTCCGTTTTGCGGTTTACCAAAACAAGGAAAAGCAAGGGAAGCAATCCCAAAACCATATATATCGCTGTCTTTCCAATAATATTAATCCGTGTTTTCATACTCTCCGCATCCAGCGGAAAATGCGTCGAATGGATTAAATTAACCTTATTATGTGAGGCGAAAAAGAAATAAAAACAACCCAGGAATAAAATGATAGCTACCAATGGGATTGCGATTTTCAGCTGTTCTTTTCCGAAAATTCGCCAACGGTATTTTTTCAAAAACAGAATTCCGGAAAGGCCGATGTAGGCTGGTAACACTGTGGTAAAACACAAAGCATAAATCCCAGCCAGGATAAACACATTCTGAAGACCGGAAGTAAATGCAAGGAGAAGAAATACCAGAAAAAAGGTGTATAATATAACGAGTTTGGGGGAAGCTAGCCCACAAAAATCTCCAAATTCATTTGACCCGAATATCCCATTGAATAAAAAAGTGGAGCCGGATAGTTGAATCGCCAGGCCAGTTGCAATCAATGAGTACAGGTAATTGTATTTATTCTTTTTTAAATGGTTGAATAAATCCAGTTGTCCTTGATAGATAAGAGGAATAAATACCATGAAAATCCCTGTGAAAACGCTCTGATTTGAGTTTAATCCGGTTATTTTTTGAATAAACCCATAAAACCAGATATCCAGATAATGATATATTTCAGTATAGTTTTCCCGGGTTTGAAAATAATGGAGGTTTTTCGTTTCAAACCCTGTTTCAACCATGTAGTTAGCTAATTTGCCGTAAAACAGGTAATCTCCGGTCAAAAAAACGTTATTTCCCAGTGGAATGACAAAGAAAGGAACTAATATGCCCAGCAAAATGACACTGAAGATTATTAGCCACCTTATTTCCCTGAAAAAAGAGCCCCCCAAATCTTGTTTTACTAATTTCCAATCCCGAACCGCCTGAAACCCGAATAAAATCACAACGGGCAATAGGATCGTTTTTCCATGAGTTATAATCCCGACAAAAAAACTGATGATTACAATTAATCCCAAAAGCACTTGTATACTTGAATATGGCGTCAAAATAAGTCGTCCGATGAAGATTCGACCGATTACTTTTGCCAAAGGAAAAATGCAAATGATAAATAAGAGACAGCCAAGTAGTTCCATATTCAAAAAATTATCGTTCTTCAACAACCGTATACTGAGGCCGGTTTCTTACTTCATCCAGGATCCTCCATAAATATTCACCCAATATCCCCAAACCTATCATTTGGAATGATCCGATGAACAGAACGGCGATCATCAGTGCCGACCAGCCCTCAATTTCAATGTTCCCATTTAATTTGTTGATCAAAATATAGACAGAATAAATCAACGACAAAAGACCGAAAACAAATCCCGCAACACTCAAAATACGAATAGGAACAAATGAAAATGCAATAAAAGAATCAATAAACAATTTCATTTTTTTCTTCAGGGTCCAACGGCTTTTTCCCAGCTTTCGCTCTTGTCTTACATAAGGAATGGTTGCTGTCGGGTATCCCAACACAAACATCAAATAGAGAATATTCGTGTTCTTTTCTCCTATTTTCAGCACCTCATCTTTCACAACCCTATCAAATAAAACAAAATCGAATCCGCCTTTTGGCAAATCGGATATTGCATATTTGCGCATCAATGAATTAAACATTCTGGAAGTTCCTTTCGAAACGAAACCATCCAGGTTGTTTGAACGCTGACCTATCACCAGTTTGAATCCGTTTCTCCAATGTTTCATCATCTCAATGGTCAATTCAATCGGGTCCTGCAAATCAGCAGAGATAATAACATTCACATCCCCACTTGCTTTTTTCATTCCCGCAGTGATTGCTATGTAAGATCCGACATTCTTGCCAAACCTTAATAATCTTACCTTTTCAGGATGCAGGGAATAGATTTTAGTTAGTTCTGACCAGGTATTGTCTTTACTCCCATCGTCAACAAATACATACTCGAAATCGACCTCATCGTGAAAGTTCATTTCATTCTCCAACAGTTTGGCAAAAGTTACCGGAATGTTGAGCTCATTGTAATAGCAAGGAATGATAATAGAGAATTTAGTTTTCATGCTAAGTAGCGGATTTCAAAATAAGTAGAACGGGTAAATTTAATCAAATGCAGAAATCTAAAGGAATAAACCAGTATTTTAGCTGCAAATTGGAGTTTTTCTTGAAAATATGCTACATCATATCAGATATTGACAAGGCAGTTTATTTTGAACAAACGGCACTTGCCCTTCGAAATGAAGGATTGGATATTTCATACATCCTGATCAATTGCACCAACAAAAACCTGCATATTTTCCTCAAAGAAAACAACTTTCCTGTTTTTACTTTAGAGACTTCTTCCCTGTTAAAATCAAGAAAAGCAATCCGGGAATGTAAAACGATTTTGAAGCAATTGAATCCGGATTTGATTCATTGCCATTTAGCACATGCAAACTGGGTTGGATTATGGGCTGCAAAACGTGCAGGTGTGAAAAACCGAATCTATACACGTCATTCGGGAGAACCTCTGAAACTCCAGTGGAAAGAACGGGTGATCGATAAAATCCAAAATCGTTTGGCAACCAAAATCATAGCTGTTTCAAAAAACATAGATGACCTGTTAAGCAAACAAGGTGTTCCTAAATCGAGAAGAGAAATCATCCACCATGGCTTTGATCTGAAACGATTCTCCAGTCCGGATTTGCAGGAAGTTGAACGGATCAAGACCCAATACAATCCAAACAACTTGAATCCAACTATCGGAATCATTTCCCGTTGGCTGGAATTAAAGGGGATTCCATACATTATTGCTGCTTTTCAAAAATTGCTGAACGATTCTCCTAATGCGAGATTATATTTATTCGGAGCTTCTGAAAATGCCGACTACTCTGCTGAAATAAAAAATATGTTGCACCAGATTCCGGAAGAAAATGTCTGTGTTGTTACTTTCGAAAGCAACGTGTTTGATCTTTACCAATTATTTGACATCTACGTTCATGTTCCGGTCAATCCGAGTTGTGAAGCATTCGGGCAAACATATGTGGAAGCACTGGCTGCAGGTGCTCCGTCCGTATTCACTTTGAGTGGAATCGCCCGGGAATTCATTGAAAACGAAGAAAATGCACTGGTAGTTCCTTTTAAAGATTCCCAGGCTATTTACGAAGCCTTCCTCCGTTTGTTGAATGAGCCTTTGCTTTGTGAGAAATTAATCATCAATGGAAAAGAAAGTGTAAACTCATTATTCAGTTTTGATACTTATATCCGGAATCTTAAAAAATTGTACAGACCTTAGCACATGTTTCTCTCAATCGTCATCCCGACATATAATCGTGCGCATTTGATCGAACATACGCTAAAAAGTGTATTGACCCAATCTTGTGATGATTTCGAGGTCATTGTAATCGATGACGGAAGTTCGGACAATACTGCAGAAATTGTTCAGCCCTATCTTTCTGAAAAAGTACACTATTACCGGATCCCGAACAGTGAACGCGGCGCTGCAAGAAACCGGGGGACCGAATATGCAAAAGGGGATTATGTCAATTGGTTTGACAGTGACGATGAAATGCTTTCAAACCACGTTGCCTGTGCCAAAGAATTGGCAGTCGGCCAACCGGAAGTATTCAGTCTCATGTACCAGATCAAAGATTCAGTTAGTGGAAAAATAACTCCGGTCCAGGCTTCTTATTCAGGAGGACAAAAGCAACGAAAGAATTTTTTGATCGAAGGAAATTACCTTGCTTGCAATCCCGTCTTTGTTCGCAGAGATATTGCTCTGAAAAATCCATTCATTGAAGACCGCTCGCTGAGTGCCAGTGAAGACTATGAATTATGGCTGCGTTTAATGACCAAATACCCTTTTATTCAATCTTCGGAAATTACTTCGTTTTTAATTCAGCACGATGAACGAAGCGTCAATACCATGACCGATCCGGATAAGCTGGAAACACGGTTTTTAACTTTTCTCAAATACACCGATGAGAACCGGGAACTGAAGCAATTCTTAGGAAATGACTATCGGTATTTTGTGATGAGAAACTATTTGATCCTGGCGGTAGACCTGGCATACAATTCACATAAAAAAAAGGGATTCTTTTACCTGAAAAAAGCATTTCGCGAACATAAAAGTGCTATCAGCCAACGCGTATTTTGGGCCACATTAAAACATTTGATTTTCTAACTTTTCCAAACGTTCAATCAACCTTATCAAATATTCATTCATCACTTCTACTTATTCTTTAGTCGGAAAAAATGCTTCTTCGTAAGCAGATGCTGTTAATTTTGTAAGATGCTTGATTCCCAATATCAACAATGCGTAAGGTGTGTCATGGATACCAGTGATCCGGATATTGTGTTCAATGAAGACGGTACATGCAATCATTGCTCTGATTATATTTTGAGGATCAACCCCTTATTCGACGATCCGGCGAAAAATGACGAAAAGATCCGAAACCTCATTGATCAGATAAAATCCAAAAGCAATCAAAAAACCTACGATTCCGTTATTGGAATCAGCGGTGGAGTTGACAGCTGCTACACGGCCTATTATGCCAAAATAAACGGTTTAAATCCCTTACTGGTACACCTGGATAATGGCTGGAATACCGAATTAGCGGTTCAAAACATTCAAACCGTTGCTGAAAAATTGGAACTCGATCTGGAAACGGTCGTCCTTGACTGGTCTGAGTTCAGGGAAATTCAACTGGCGTTTTTAAGATCTTCGATCGTAGACATTGAAATCCCGAGTGATTTAGCTATCCCTGCAGCTTTGCATCAAATTGCAGAAAAACACGGTATTAAAACCATTCTTTCAGGAGGGAATTATTCTTCCGAAGGGATTTTACCACTTCAATGGGGCTACCATGTCATGAAGGACATGAAGCTCTATCGGAACATTGTTCGTGAATTCAGTACCGTTAAACGGGAAAAGACTCCCGGATTCGGGCTTTGGAAAGAGTTTTATTATAAAATGATCAAGGGAATCAAAACGCTTTACCCCTTGAATTTTATCAATTACAATAAAGACGAAGCACGTTTGATACTGGAAAAAGAATTGGGTTGTAAGTTCCCGGAAAGAAAACACCATGAATCCCGGTACACCGGTTTTTGGCAGTCGTATATCATGCCTGTAAAATATGGTTTTGATTATCGCCGGGCTACTTTTTCAACACAGATATGCGCCAATCAAATCACACGGGAAGAAGCTTTGGATCAGTTGCAGTTACTTCCGTACAACACAGAAACCATTGGACGAGAGAAGGTTTTCATCTGCAAAAAACTGCAAATTTCTCCGGAGGAATTTGATTCCATTCTAAATCAAAAACCTTTAACGTATAAAAACTTTCCAAATTCAAAAAAGCGAATTAACTTCGTATACGGTGTTTATCGTCTCTTATTTTCAAAAAAATAACCATGGCTCAGTCAAAAAAAAATATTCTTATCACGGGAGGTGCTGGTTTTATTCCTTCATCCCTTGCTGATAGGTTCCTTCAAAACCCGAACTATTTTGTGGTTTTGATGGACAATTTCCTGACTGGAAAAAAAGAGAATATTCCACAACACGAAAACTGCAAGTTCATTCATGGGGATGTCAATAACTTTGACGATATAGCGCCTATTTTCAGCCTCTATAATTTTGATTATGTTTTTCATTATGCAGCTGTTGTAGGTGTTCACAGGACCCTTGAAAACCCGATCATGGTGCTGGATGATATTTACGGAATCCGGAATATCCTGGACTTATCAAAACGTACGGGCGTGAAACGGGTCTTCTACGCATCTTCCTCGGAAGTTTACGGAGAACCTGTTCATTTACCGCAGCATGAAACGAGTACTCCGCTCAATTCACGATTACCTTATGCTGTCGTGAAAAACGTGGGAGAATCCTATTTTCGCTCCTACCAGCAGGAATATGGTTTAGATTATACCATTTTCAGGTTCTTCAATACTTACGGGCCCAAACAAAGTACCGATTTTGTGATGTCGCGATTCATCCGTTTAGCGCTTGCAAATAAAGACATAACAGTTTATGGAGATGGTTCACAGACACGAACATTCTGTTTCATCGAGGACAACCTGGATGCCTGTATAAGAGCCATGGAATCTGACCTGGTTGTAAATGACGTTGCAAACATCGGAAACGGGGATATCGTGACCATCCTGGAACTTGCGGAAATCATCATCCGCCTGACGAATTCGCAATCCAAGATCGTTCATTTACCTCCTTTAGAAGAGGGCGACATGACCCGAAGACAGCCGGATATCGCAAAAATGAATCAACTTTTGAGAAGACCCTTCACAGATCTGGAAAAAGGAATTCAGGTAATTTTGAATAATCTGAGATAAACAGTAACTTGATCTGAAGTTAATCAGTGATTAACATTTAACTGAAACCCGGAAATGAAGAATGTGCTTTACTTGTCCTATGACGGTATGACTGATCCTTTAGGACAAAGTCAGGTACTTCCCTATTTGGCGGGCTTAAGCAAAAAGGGATTTCACATCACCCTGATCAGTTTTGAAAAGCCGGATCGGTATGTTCAGGAAAAGAGTAAGATCGAAAACCTCTGTATGAAACATCGAATTCATTGGAAACCGCTAATGTATACCAAAAATCCGCCCGTTCTGTCCACCATTATTGATATCCGGAAAATGCGGAAAACGGCCTTTACGCTTCACAAAGAAAAGGGATTCCAGCTGGTTCATTGCAGGAGCTATATCAGTGCCTTGATCGGTTTGAAACTGAAACGGGAAAAGGGAGTTAAATTCCTGTTCGATATGCGCGGATTTTGGGCAGATGAACGTGTGGAAGGCAAAATATGGAACTTGAAAAACCCGCTTTTTAAATCCATTTATGCTTATTTCAAAAAGAAAGAAAGAAGGTATTTTGAAGAAAGCGATGCCATTGTCAGTTTGACTGAAATCGGCAAAGCCGAAATTCTATCCTGGAACATTCCCCAGGTAACTCCGGAAAAAATACGGGTTATTCCATGCTGCGTGGACCTGAACTTGTTTGATCCCAAGAAAACAGATCCGGATTTACTCCTAAAAAAGAAGCTGGAATATCAATTAACCGATCAGTTTGTTGTAGGTTATGTGGGCTCTATCGGAACCTGGTACCAGCTAAGAGAAATGCTTCTGGCATTCAAGCACATCTTGCATTTGAAGCCAAACTCACTCTTTCTTTTCGTCACAAAAGAATCTCCCTCCATCATTCATCAGGAAGCAAAGGAATTGGGGATCAACCCGGATTTTGTCCGTGTGGTTTCGGTGCCCCATCAAAAAGTTCCCGCTTATATTTCACTTTTTGATTGCTCCATCTTTTTTATTCGACCGAGTTTTTCAAAGAAGGCTTCCTCACCTACCAAACAGGGTGAAATCATGGCAATGGGTATTCCACTTATTTGCAATGCAGGAGTGGG
>CAMLDR010000033.1 GCA_946478775.1 uncultured Flavobacteriales bacterium | reverse complement strand
GAAAACGATTCTACTAGTTCCAAGCTGTTCATAGCTTCTTATTTAAATGAAATAACAATTTTTGCTTCGTTTATATCTGAAAATGCGATCTTATTCTCGATCACCACCAGTTCCTTTTTCTTTTTGCCTTCGATTGCCTGTTTTTCTTCGCGTCTCAGGGTCACTCCGGTTTCATCCACAGCAATCAGTGTTCCTGTTGCTTTTTCCTTTGAGTTCAATTTCACGTCCAGGTCACGACCGATATTCTTCACATATTGGGCATACACACGTAAAGGCTTATCCAATCCTGCGGAAGACACACTCAATTCAAAATCCGCATCTTCGCGATCCAGATTGTGCTCAATGTTCCGTGAAACCGACATGCAGTCTTCAATGGACACGTTTCCTTCTGTTTTATCCAATTCTAAGCGAATCACATTAGCAGCGCTGATCGTCAGTTCCACAATAAACAAGCGTTCATCACGGTCTTTGATGCGCTCTTCTGCTAATTCCCGTACAGTTTGTTTTGAAATCATATGAGATAAAAAGAGGGGACTTGCGTCCCCTCATTTGCGTTTTTAACCTTAAATGTGATGCAAATATACGGATTTTTTATTGAAAACCAAGGATTAGGGGTAAAAATTGTTAGAGCTCGCATTCAGGCTTGTCAGATAATTTTCAACTTTTTTAAAATGTCGAATCTGAATTTTGATAACGGTCTGAGGTGATGATTTTCATCTATTTCAGAAGTATTAAACAGGATATTATAAATCCGCTCTTTACTTAAATCTGCATCCGGAAAAGCTTTTTGTAAAGAATCAATATAATCTTCTCCATATTCGTTTGAAAGTTCAATCATGTCTTTCAACTCAAGCATTTGCCCTCCATAAATTTTTTCGGTTTTGAAATCGGAAAAAGTTGTCCGTAGTTTTTTACTCAGCTTATCATCTTTAAAATAATCAATATGAACAACAGGATGCTTGTTCTCATCTTCAAAATAGTTGAATTCATATCTTCTTGTCAAATCTTTCGGAGCTAAATATGGATGAATATGTGTGTCTGTATGAAAATTATCATCCTTTTTTATTGAACTATTGCAATTGGAACAGCTAGGAATAAGATTATAAAAAGAAATCTTTAAAAGAGGATACTTTGATTTAGAAAACCAATGGTCAAATGTTGCGTTAACAAGTTTACCAGATTTTTTACTCTTATCTGATATTGTGAAAACGTAATTCTTATTGCAATATGGGCAGGTTCGTAATCCCAATTTGCCACCCAAATCATACAAATCATAAAGTCTTTCTTCTCGTTTAGAAATGGTTCTTTTATAACCATTATTTAAAGCCTCATAATCAAAAATACCCTCAAGCAAATCCGATTTTTCTTTTAACAAGATATACTCCTTACTTGACTTTATTTTTCCTTCTTCAGCATCCTTTTTCTTTTTTGACTCGTCTATCCGTTTCTCAAAAGCTATCAATTTCTTTTGTTCTGTTGAGCCAAAATACTTTTTAGACTTTTTGATTAAGTCCTCCATATCCTTCGAGGATATAAGCTCATATAAGTCGCCTTCAACAAGTGGTTTAATTAAATGTTTCTTTAAAAAATCAACCTCATTTTTTATCGTGAAGCCATGGGTTCCACTATACATTCTAAAATACTTTTCTTCTACACTTTTATTTTTCAGGTCTTTAAGTATCCTTTCACCATCATAGTCTAATGTTTTACACAACTTAATAAAGACTCTTGAAAAAACATGATTTACAAATTCCTCTCTTGCCTCTTCAATGTTTTTCTTTGACAAACTATTAAGACTCAGCATACTTTTGTAATTGGTTCTTATCAATTCTCAGATTTTCCATTAATCTTTTGACTTCTTTTACTTTAGATTCCTCATCTTCGAAAATAGAATAGTATATGGACTTCAATTCATTATGTAAAATGGGTTCGCCAATCAATTGAATTATTTGTTCATACTTGTTTTTATTGTTATTCAAGATATGTGGATTCAATTCAGAGTTAAATACATCTTTATACTCTTTCTCGATACTTATTTTTATTTCTTGATATCGTGATACTTCTTTTTCTTCTTTTACTCCTTCAATTCCTTTAGAAATTTTCAAGAATTGCAACTCCAGATACACTTTTCGTATTTGTCTAGTCGCAAAATCTCCTTGAAATCCATTTTCGAGAAAAAACTGGTTTTTCAGTAAATTATGAATATTTGCTCCGAAAGTTTTGGAATCATCTAGAATTGCTTCTCCATTTTCCAGTCTCAAAATATTTTGGGAAGGAATATCCGAAAGGATAAAAGGTGAGTGTGTGGAAAAAAGAATGTTCAAATGCTCTATTTTTTTTAACTCCAGTAATTTTATTGCCTTAATCAACTTTGACACATACTGTCGTTGATAATCCACATGAAAATAAAGTTCAACTTCATCGAAAATGATATTTATTTTTTTATACGATTTATCTTTTGAATCAATGTTTCTCAAATGATAAGCAATAGTATTGACTGAATTAATTAATTGCTGTTCCCCTGAACTCAAACTGGAAAAACTGGATTCATTTTCAAATCGAAATTCAAATCCAAAAAATGCTGCAGGAACCTTATAGATCTGATCTCGTTTTTGCTCAGGCAAAGAGGATAGATAAGTAAATTCATTTAAATATAAATCAAAATCCACTTTTTTTATTGTTAAGGAAATCTCTTCAAAATTAATTGCTTGATGAGTGACAAGATTATAAAACTTCTCAAAGTTGTTTTCTTGAAGTAAATGAAGAATTTGATAAATCTTGAAAGTTTGATGTGATGTATCTTGCTTGATTCTATTCAAAACTCTTTGAAAATCTTTAATCTGCATAATACCGTTTTTATCTGATCTCAATTTTAAAATCTTAGCATACTTCATAATTTTATTGAGCAGATATTTGAATAAATAGAACTTTATAAATTCTTTTTTAGCTTCATTGTCAAGATCGTAGTCTTTTTCTGGATTCGTAATTTTTTCTGGTTTAAACAAAATAAGATCAATAAAATTTTTTTTATTCCGTAGTCTCTGGTTTAAATACTTAATCGCATTGAGTTCATTTATTTCAGATCTTTCTTGACCATTATTCATCTTTCCTGTACGATCATCCATTTGATAACCATAAAATATATCTCCTTCAACTTTAAATAGAATACTGGAATACACATTATCTAAAACGGTCTTATCATTTTTCAAATCTGGTTTTAATCCACCTAATGATACTTGAAAAGCTATTTCTTGAACTTTTTTGTCAAATACTGGTAATAAATTCAGATTCAGAAGTAAACGAGACTTATTCAAATGGTTTTCATTATTGACATCAATATTACCTTTTGTTCTCATAGGATTCAAAACAATCGGTGTTAGATATCCGTCATTTTTATGAAATATTTTTTCGATCCAATTTCCGATCATCTCCGAGTTTAGTGAATAAGTAGAATAATTCAGCACAATACTGTAAAAATCAGAACTAAGCTTTTCTGTTTCTAATATTTTGATTATCTCTTTATCTGACTCATATGATTTCGAGGAAAAAAATATCTGGATTGTGGAAAGGTCAATTGAATCCAACTCCTGAATTAAGGAATCTGCTTTTTCCTTGTCGTTATTTAATTCTTCAACATCTTGCCTTTCCAAAATCAAAGCTTCTATCTCGTCAATGATTTCATCTGAAACTTCATCATCACCTGATAAATTTGAAATGATTTTCTTTATTTTTTCATTTTCACTTAATTCTGTAGTAATTCTTTGGGACAATTTACTTTCTATTTCTTTTTTGAAAGTTTCCAAATTGATCAGTGGGTCATCCCTTTTAACCGATAAATTATAAACCTGCTTGAACAATAACTCTAACAAACTGCTCTTCCCACTGCCATTCTTACCAACAACTGCCGAAATATTGATTGTTGGACCTCCAGGAATTGAATAGAGATTTCTTGGAACAGATGTCACAGAAGAGTTTTTTACCTTAACATCTAAAAGAGATTGATTTTCGGCAATCAATTCAATTTTTTCATTAAGATCATGCGGATTAACCAAATAGTTATGTCCAGTATCTTCAGATTTATAAACCCATTTTGACAGATCTTTACCATGAATGTTTATATATTCATATTCCTCATAAAACTTATAAATTACTCCCGGTTTTAAATTCTTCAAAAATTTAGGGTCAGTTCCTGGCATGGGGCGAATAGCGAGTAGTTTGAAACTCATGATTGGTTTTGTTAATGTAAGGTTCGAATATAAGAAAACAATGAGATTTCAAAGCAGATTTCTTAACTTCAAACCAAATGAAACCAATTATCCAACTTCAAAACCATTCCCTGCAAGCCGAAATCAACTTGTTGGGTGCAGAACTCCTTTCTTTCAGTAAGAATTCGGGGCCAAATATTCTTTGGTCCAAACAAACCGATCACTGGAACCGCGTGGCTCCGAATCTCTTTCCGATTGTGGGAAGACTGGTGAATGACAGCTATACTTTCCAGGGGAAATCCTATCGGATGACTCAGCATGGTTTTGCGCGCGACCGGGAATTTGAAGTGGTGGAACAAAGGGCTGAATTCATCCGTTTACGCCTGGTATCAGACACCAAATCGATGGATGTCTATCCGTTTTCTTTTGTGTTTGATGTGTGTTATTCGCTTTCTGAAACCGGTTTGACAATCGCTTATGAAACACAAAATACCGGAAGCGAAACGCTGTTCTATTCCGTTGGCGGACATCCTGCTTTTCACCTGGATGAACCCTTGGAGAATTATTACCTGGAATTTGATACGGACGTTCAATTGGAGCGGGAAGAACTAAACGGCAGCTACTTTTCAGGCGAAACCGATTATTATGGCGTTTCCACTCATTTAAACCTGGGTGACGAACTTTTCGAGACCGATGCGTTTGTAATCAAGGACCCGCAATTCAAATCCGTTTGTTTGAAGCACCGGGATGGGGATACACTTGTTCAAATGACCTGTGATTCCTGGACGGCAATCGGATTTTGGACGAAAAAAGACGCACCTTTTATCTGCATTGAACCCTGGTGGGGCTGGGCAGATCATGCGGATGCGAGCGGCAAACTGGAAGAGAAAGCAGGGATACGGAAACTGAAACCTGAATCAAAGGAAGTTGTTAGCTATTCTATCCAATTGGTTGATGCTCAAAATTAGGATCCTTCATCCCATCTACTGAGCCGCATCCCACATCACCACTGGGCAAATCCCGCACGTGCGGGATTCGTGTTTTTAACTTGGGGGATCGAAAAGAGAACGCGGGAATAAGACGCTTGAATCCGAAGTAAAAGATTGATTGGAAGGCAAGATTGAAAAGGGAAAATCCGAAAGTGATGCGGTTTTACAATTTTTCTTGTTTCACCTTTTTTAATGACACTGCTGATTGCTGTAATGGATCATCTCAACCCATAACCTGCGCTGTGCAGGAAATACCATGAATTTTTCCGATTTGATGCCCTTACGGTAATCCGCGTACTTTGCTGAAAATTCCGGGCAAGTGGTCAGCATTTCCCATATTTCATTGGAAAAGTATTTACAGTTGACCTGCAGGAACTCTCCGTGATAATAAACAAAGTATTCAGCCCCTTCCTGCTGTGTTTCTTCCAGCAACCGGATATTTCCATCCACAAGGACCTTACAATGATAAGTTAGCAGTTCTCCTTTTGCCCCGATCCTTTTGGCCTTCATGAATTTCACGCCGTTTCTTAAGTACTCGTTCGTCCGGGAATAGTCAAAGGTCTGCTTGCCGCTCTCTGTGCGAATTTTTATTTTCGTGCTGAACAGGGGGAATGCCTGAGTAATACTTCCGCATATCGTATCATGGGGTTCCACAATAACATAATCCTCCTGGCAAAAAGCATCGGAAAATTGCAGCAGCATAATTAGCAGAACGAGAAAAAAATAACGGCTTGTTGTTTCCATCTTCCTGCAAAGAAAGGATAAAACGATTCCGGACTCAATAAGTCATCTGACGGATTTTCTTACTTTCTCAAGATCTAAAAATTGATCCTTTTCACTCATCTGTCACTCTTTGCTAAGCCGTATAACCTCAATCCGTCGGTCCGTGACTTCTTCCACGACCAATGTCCATTTTTCTACTTCCACTTCTTCTCCTCCCTGAGGAATAGCCTCCAATTGATCGATCACCAAACCGCCCAGGGTTTCATAAGAATCGGATTCCGGCAGTTTCAATCCGTAAGTTCTGTTCAGGTAAGAAATCTCTGCACGCCCGGAAAAACGATAGGTGGTTTCATCTATCTGTTCTTCCAGCCAGGTTTCGTCATCATGCTCGTCTTCGATTTCTCCAAAAATCTGCTCAATAACGTCTTCAATGGTTACTACTCCGGAAGTTCCGCCGTATTCATCCACAACTACGGCTATGGACTGGCTTTTTTTGGTGAACAATTCCAGCAGTTCTTTCCCGGGCATTGCTTCCGGAACAAAGGAAATGGGACGCAAAATTTGTGTGATCGCCGCGGGTTTTTTAAATAGTTCGTAGGAATGCACGTAACCGATAATATTGTCTACAGAATCCCTGTACAATAGTAATTTGGACAGGCGCGTTTCCACAAACTTTACCAATAAATTCTCTATGCTTTCCTCTACGTCAATGGCTTCGATTTCCATTCTTGGAACCATGCAGTCCCGTGCCCTGATCTTAGAGAAATCAAGTGCGTTTTGAAGGATCTGGATCTCATTTCCAAGATCTGCCTCATCTTCCATCCGGTCGTTAACATCCTGGACAAAGTGTTGCAAATCTATTCGTGAAAGTACTTTTTCGGATTGTTCGATGCGAATTCCAAAAATGCGCAGCAACCCGTTGCTCATCCAGACGATCAGTTTTGTAGGGATGAACAAGATCCAGTAAATCAAAAACATGGGAACGGCACCCAAACGAAAGATTCCATTCGGATTAATCTGGAACAGGACTTTCGGGAAGAACTCGGCAAAGGTCAAAACGACCAAAGTAGAAATAATTGTCTGAAGCAGTACGATCAGGTATTCCTGTTTGATTTCCCAGGATTCGATCAGCGGGTCCAAACTTTCAGACATATACATTCCGAAAATGACAATCCCAACATTATTAGCGATTAAAAGGGTGGCTAGGAAATGTCCGTCATTTCCGTAAAAAACATCCAACAATTTACTGTACCAGGAGTTTCTTCCACGATCCAGCTCTACTTTCAGTCGATTGGAAGATACAAAAGCAATCTCCATTCCTGAAGAGTATGCAGAAAATAGTAGTGATGCGAGAATAATAATGACGGAAGAATCCATTCAACTACTTAAAGTAGAAAATTAGTGAAAATTTACTTAGTCACATCGAACCCGATATCTTTTCTGAAATAAGCCTTGTCGTAAGAAATCTTCTCAATGCTGGCATAAGAACGCTCCAATGCCGCTTCCAGGTTCCGTCCGTAAGATGTAACGGCCAATACACGTCCGCCATTCGATAATACTACCGGTCCGTCGCTTGAAGTACCCGCGTGAAAAACCAAACTATCGGTTACACTGTTAATCCCATTGATCACTTTTCCTTTTTCGTAAGCATCCGGGTAACCGCCTGAAACCATCATGACTGTACAAGCGCTTCTTTCTTCAAACTGGATATCGCATTCAGAAAGGGTATTAGTTGCAACGCCCTCGAGTAAATCGATCAAATCGGATTTCAAACGCGGCATAACCACTTCTGTCTCCGGATCTCCCATACGGCAATTGTATTCAATCACATAAGGTTCACCTTTGACGTTGATGATTCCAAAGAAAATGAATCCTTTGTAGACGATCCCGTCATGTCGTAATCCTTTAACGGTGGGTATAATGATTTGATTTTCAATTTTATCCATGAAGGTCTTATCGCAGAAAGGAACCGGTGAAACAGCTCCCATTCCTCCGGTATTCAGTCCGGTATCTCCTTCTCCTATGCGTTTGTAATCTTTTGCTTCCGGAAGGATTTTATAGGAATCTCCGTCTGTTAAAACGAAAACAGAACATTCAATTCCTTTCAAAAATTGTTCGATAACCACCCGTGAAGATGCATCACCAAACTTTGCATCAGCGAGCATACTTTTCAATTCAGCCTTTGCTTCTTCCAGTGTTTCGGGGATCAGAACTCCTTTTCCGGCAGCCAATCCGTCTGCTTTCAATACATACGGAGCTTTCATTCCTTCCAGGAACTTATGCCCCTGCTCCAGCGTATCTTTTGTAAAAGTAGCGTATTTGGCAGTAGGGATATTGTGACGCATCATGAAAGCTTTTGCGAAGTCTTTGCTTCCTTCCAATTGCGCGGCTTCTTTGTTTGGTCCGATAACCGGGACATGTTTCAATTGGGCATCTGCCAAAAAGAAATCGTGGATTCCTTTTACCAAAGGGTCTTCCGGTCCAACGATCACCATATTGATATTCTCTGCAAGAACAAATGCCTTAATCGCAGGAAAGTCTATTGCAGACATCTCCACATTTGTTCCATGAAGTCGAGTCCCGGCATTTCCCGGAGCAATAAACAATTGCTCTAAATGAGAACTTTGAGCAATTTTCCAGGCAATTGCATGCTCTCTTCCACCTGAACCCAACAATAAAATGCGCATATTAACAGAATTTCAAGATTGATTCGAAGAAACGTTTTCCGTCCTCATTTGCCAAAGCTGCGTCTGCGGCTCTTTCAGGATGAGGCATCATTCCAAATACATTTCTTCCCGGATTGCAAATTCCCGCAATGTGGTGCAATGATCCGTTTGGATTGCTGATATCAGAAGTTTGTGCTTCTTCATTCACGTAATGAAACAAAACCTGGTCATTATCCAAAATAGATTTCATTGTATCATCCGCAGCGTAAAATCTTCCTTCACCGTGTGCGATTGGAATTTTATATGCTTTAGCGGCATCCAATCCTTTGGTGATTGCACTGTTTGAAGTAGCCGGTTTCAAATACACATTCTTACAAATGAATTTTTGGTTATCGTTGTGCAATAAAGCTCCCTGTAACAATCCGCTTTCCGTCAGAATCTGGAAGCCGTTACAAATACCCATCACATAACCACCTTTGTCAGCATGGTTCATAATTTCACCCATAATCGGAGAAAGTTTTGCAATTGCTCCTGAACGTAAATAATCCCCATAAGAGAATCCACCAGGAAGAACTACAAAATCCGCTCCTTTCAAGCTGGTATCTTTATGCCATAAACGTTCTACTTGTTGGCCCATAATTGTTTCAAGGACATATACCATGTCTTCATCACAATTGGAACCCGGAAAGGTAACAACACCAAATTTCATTGATCTATTTTTGCGACGGAAAGCCCGTCAATTCATGAATGGCAACAAAGTTAGTCAATCTAGTCAGACAACCATGTAAGAAATGAGGAAAAATTTAGCAACAGCAATAATTAGCGTAAGGTAGAAAAAGATACTTGCTACCCGCTGCCAAATGCGGTGGATAAAGGCGAAAGTAAAGAAGAAACTCAATGGGATAAAGAGCATACTAATCCATTCCGACTGTTGATAAATTATCATTTCTGCTACTCCCAAAAGCAATGTTCCAACAAGAATCCAGATTAAAGCACGATTCAATTTTTTAAATCGAATATTGCTGACGCGCACCCTGATCTGAATTCCGATCATACTCAATAAGAACAAGATTACAATCGTTGCGGTTGTTCCGTAGAAAAAGATTTCTTCGTATTTGATCAATGATGAATGTCTTAAAATCCGCGTGGAAATAGTATGTCCTGAAAACCACCACCAGGTTAATCCATTGGCAATAGGGATCAAAAACCCAATGATCATTAAGAGCCATTGCCTGAAACTAAAAGGATGCAAAGCCCAGGCTGAAAACCAAAACGGAATAATCAATGCGGCGCTTGGTGGAAGGAATGAAGCCGACAATCCAATAAAAAAAGCACTGTTGAATGAAGAATTCAGGTTTGTCTCATTCGTTTTCAATTGGAACAATAAGCGCAGTGACTGAAGCAGGAATAAATGACAAATCAATACTGCATCCACCTGGTAAAAGGAATGAGAGAAACTCATCAGGACGACATAAAACAAAGAAGGTCCGTAATTGTTCTTATCCAGGAACTCGTGCTTGTTGAACAAAAAGTTTAGCTGGACAGCATTAGCCAAAACGATAACAGAAGCAATAATCGAAGTCCACCAGGAGCTTAGGAAAGTGGTTTTTCCCCAAAGTCCCAAATCTACCACGCCGAGCAGCTCATGAAAATGATACTGCGCATTCAACAATTGAAATCCGGCAACAATTGGAATCAACAGTAACAAGACCAATGGACGATTACTCAAAAAAGGGCGCAATATCATGTCGCGAATTTAATCGGAAATTTAGAATCAAAAAAACAAACGTCCGTTCACCCATTCGGAATCTAAAACAGATTGATGCTTTTTGTAAAATTCCAGGGCCGGCTCATTCCAGTCAAGAACCTGCCAATCCATTCGTTTTACACCCCGCTTTTTTGCTGTTTCTACTACTTCCGTGAACAAGCGGGAACCGATTCCCCCTCTTCTGAATTCCGGTTTGATATAGAAATCTTCGAGGTAAAGGCATCTTCCTTTCCAGGTAGAATAAGATTGATAATACAAGGCAAATCCAACAACTTCCAGGGCATCATTTTCAACAACAAGTGCTTCACATACTCCATCCACAAAGAGATCAACCCGCAAATTCTCCACGGTATTTGTCACTTCATCCGGCGCTCTTTCATACAAAGCCAATTCAGAAATCAATCCGTGAATTGCCCCTTCATCGCCCAATCTTGCCAAACGGATATTCATCTTACAATCCTCCCAGGTTAAAGCGGAATCGAATACCCGTACTCATGTTACCGGTTGGATAAGACGTCGCAATCTTAGGATTGGTAATTACCTGGTCGTAATAGAACTGAACCATCAGGTTGGCTCCGATATTGTAATCGATCGATGATTTGATCGAAATTACTTTCTGTCCGGCAGTAGCCTGTTCTGTTGACTCAACAATCTTACGGATTACTGTCAGGTTATCACGGAATGTAAAGTCAAAGCGGATATTCAATGGATTTTCCGGTTTGTTCTTACCGATTTTGAACGGCAATCTTACTTTCGGGAATTTATATCCTGCACCAATTACGATCTCATTTCCTAATACTTCAGTAACCTGGTTATTATTCAATGAAAGTGTCGCAGAACGGTCTTTCTTGATCTCAAATTTCGTGATTAATCCCTGGCTTCCTCCTTTTTTACCACCCAGGTTCCAGGTTGCATCGAATCCGACTAAAGGTGAGAATCGCTCAGAAATCGTAACTGTTTGAATGTTTCTTTCGGAGATGAAATTCTGGTTCAAATCACGTGCTGATGGGGCACCATTTCCGTCAAAAGTTGCGTTCAGGTTTGACTGGACCTGGCCTAAAGTAACGGTAGAAGAATAAGCATGACGAAGCACAAAGTTCTTGGTCAGTTTTTTCATTCGCTCAAACTTAGCCAAACCGTTGTAATTCACGGTCCAGTTTGGCAAAGGCATAGAGGCAAAAGGATTTACCGATCGCTTGTTCACTTTTCCGTTGGTATACGATGACAAGAATGCGCCGATTACTACTTCCTGCTGTGAAATATTGTATCCGTCACGGTAACCGCCTGAAGTACCATTGGAGTTTCCGTTTGAAGCTCCAAGCAATTCGGATACCTGTTTGGTGGTTTCTCTCATCTGCTTGAAGTTCCCTGACTCGTATCCTGCCGACAACTTTTCAAACGCACTTCCGATAGAGATCGTTGAGTACGACAAGGTAGCTGTCTGGAAACGGCTTTGCGATTCAAATTGCTCCGAAACATCGTTGTATCTGAAGAAATCGTTTGTATTCTCAGACATGGTCCTGTTCATCGATAAATCGATCGTCAGATCTTTCATCGGTTCCAGCGTAGCTCTTCCTGTGAATGTTTGGTTATGTGTAATTGAATGCTGGCGGTTCAATGCCGGATTGTCTACAATCCAACCTCTATCGGCCGCTGTTTGAGCAAAATTATAACCGTTTTCTCTACCGGTAACTGTATAAGATTGCTGACCGAAGATAAAGCCACCCATTCCGGAACTGAACGCAGGATTAAATCCTAAAATTCGTGCTTGCTGATTGTACCCCGGCAACAAGGTTCCATCTGTTTGATTATAGGTTCCTGAAACATTTCTCACACTCATTAATATACGAGCACCAAAACCAGCAATCGGATTCACTTTGTTGTCTTTCTTACGCTTTTGTTTACGTTCATGCTTGCGTTTCTTGCGTTCCCATTGTCTGCGCTCCTTTTTGGTCATCTCATCCAATGGTTTCGGAGGTTTCAATTCCGTTATGCCGCCGTCTTTGGGTGTATCTTCCGGCTTGGCCTCATCGGTTCCGCCTGCTTTTTGCCTTGAAGGGGTTGTCCTTGAAGGCGCGCCTCCGGTATTGACCTTTTTAAAGAACGGGATCTTGTTATACAAAGTCGTCATATTGGCCTGAAGCGTTGCATTGATCGTTCTGCTGTTCTGAACAATATTTCCATACTCTTCCTGACCTAAAGGTGCACGCTGCCAGTTATAAGTTCCTGTATATTTTGTATTACCTGTTAACCAATCCAAAGCCGGGATTAAATTAAACGGAACATTATAAGAGAAGGTGTAATCATGCGTATAATCCATCGTTTTACCGAAGGTGCCCAACTGTTTCCGGATCGTATCTTTAAATTCGCGGTATAAGGAATCATTCCCCCGGCGGTTTACTTCTCCGTCACCTTCATCGAAAATTGATCGGTTGTTAGCGTTGAATGTCAATTTCAGGTTTTTGGTCAAATCCCAACCTAAACGATATCCTCTGTTCCATTGGAAATTCTTCACATAGACCGGTCTGTACTGGAATGCATTTGCCGAAGTGTCTATTGTATTCCGGATCTGACGCTCGTTATAATTTCGCTGAACGTCATTTGTAAATCCAAGTGTTTTTGGTAAATATCCGATACTGGTTTCCCGAATCAAGCCCCACCATTTGGACTTCTGCATTTTCTTATTCTTCTTGAACGGCTCGAAAGGCTTGTTGTCAAAAGTATAGGCGTACGCTAAACTACCTTTCCATTGTTTTGTCCGGTCGTAATTCGTGTTAAAGTCACGGTGGAAGCTTTCACTGTAACCATATCCGGCCATCCAGTTGGAAACATCATAGAAATGGGCTTTTTTACCTGCCGCACGTTCTTTTCGAACTCCCTGGAAGTTATAAGATTTACGTTCGGTATAATCCTGGGCCACTTTTGAAATGCTTTTTCTTTGCCCGGCTTCGTAAGAGCTCAATTTAATATCCGGATTGAACGGATCGTATTCCGGGTTAATGATCCCAAGGGAATAACCATAGAAGAACGGAACCGCCAATTTAATTCGATTACCAAAGAATTGACCCAACTGCAAGTTGGTTTGGAAGTCCATTCCAATTTGTTGATTTCGCTGTCTTTCCTGAACACGTGAGTCTACTGCTCCCCAGTTCACCCCGGAATAATTACCGGAAAGTGAGAAACTACCGAAATCTGCAGCCTGAACCTGCATTTGGGCAATTGCGGCCGAACCGCCGTCGTCTACGAAATCTGTCAAACGCAATTCGTTCACCCAAACCTGTACACATTTTGCAAGCCCGTCGTCTCCACCCCATGGAGTTGGGTCGGTTTTGCTCGGATTGCGAACCCCGATCATGATGGTTTTAATTCCCTGTAAGTTAGGGCTTCCTTTTACTTTGATTCTTCTCTCCGGATTCTGCGGGTCGACAATCCAATACTCCACATTCGATGCAACACCTGAACTACCTCCCAATAAACTGTTTCTGCGCTTTTTCAGATCCAATAAATCCTGGAATACGATTTCCATGTTGTTTGATTCAAGCCAGATATTGTCTGCATTGTTTGTGCCCCAGGCAGTCAGGTTCAAAGGAAGTTCGTACTCGTAGTAATTGTCTACGAAATCAGTCCCCAATCGAACGAATAAAGTCACGTCTTTATCTTTCAATGTATTTGCCACAACTTCTTCTGCGTGGACATACATTTTCAACTTTTTGTAGGTACGAACGTCAAACTGAACATTTTTGTAAGCGGCTCTTGCGTCACCATCCTGCAGGTTACAAACATCCAATGTCAATGACTGCTCATTCATTTGACGCTGCTGAGGCTGAGACGGGTCAATTTCGCGTTGAATTCCCGGAGGGATTTGGTATCCGATCGGAATTTTCTCATTGTTCTCTTCAAAGTTCAATGCCCCGATATTGAATGTGGTCAGATTTGGATCCACCGGGATAACCTCTCCGGGTGCAGTCAAATCCAATAAATATTTCCGCCATTCTCCGCGAACCAATTCCAATTTAGCAAAACGAACAATTACCTCCTCATCAAATCCTCTCATAAACATACGGAGGAAACGGATCGATCTGAAATCGCGGATCCCGTTAACAATTCTTTCCGGTTCCATGATCGGAACCTTAAACTGGTACCATTTTTCCGTTTTAGTGGAATTCGGCGGCGTGTAAGTGATGACACTTGTAATGTGATTTTTTCCTACCACCATGTCCGAAGGACGTAAACTCACACGGTATTGGAAATACGCTTCTGATTCGGATAAGTTGTTGTCCTGGTTGATGTCCTCCATATCAGGGGTGTTTCTTGCCTGAGTCGGATACCCATCACTATTCATTGTATCAGACATTTCCGTTGTAGCAGAGTTTCCTTCCATTCCGTTATACTTCTTATAACGCTGAAGAATAGTCAACTCCTGCTGGTCATAGACATCGTCACGGTAGAAGTTGTAATCATCATTGGATGGATCGGCAATCATACGTGCTTTCGCATCTGCAGTCAAAGTGGGATTGGATTGTACCCAGTTCACATAGTTCGAATAAGAAGTCTGCTCTTCCACAGATTTGTATCCGTCAATCCCAACATCCTGGCTTGCTCTCGAATTCGGATCATTATCAAAGGCATTTACAACTACTTGCTGAGTAGCTACTTTTGCCCATGGAGTAATAACTACCGGGTAGTTCGCTCCGGCATACGGAGGAATTCCGTTTTCAAAGCTCTTTCTTGAATCTGCAAGTACATCCTCAGAAACGTTTCCTAAGTTGAAATACAGATCCCCACCGGTCAAACTCGGTGTTGCCGTCATGGCATCCTGGTTGAAAGGGTCCAAAATCCAGAATTGGATATATTCTACGTTTGCCTGCTCAAAGTCATTTGTTGTCAACGAGCGCATAATTCCTCCCCAGCGGTCTTCCGGATTGGTAAAAGTACCATCTGCATTCACAGTAGCCGTTGTATCGTAGTTATACATTCCACGGTCTTTCGGATAATAACCCAATTCCAGTACCTGGATAGTTGGAATTGATCCGTAGGTTAACTGCTGATTCGGGAAGACATCTGTCTGAAGCACCTGTCGCATACGGCTATCAAAAATCTGGGCCGGGTTATCCTTGATATGCTGCGGAGTTAAATTGTTGGATTGATAGAAAAGCGGGTCAATTAAGTACCATGCTATTTTTGCTCTCTTGAATCCATTGGAAAGGTTTTTTGATGAACCTTCCGGGAAAAGATCTGTTTGTCCCTGAGGAGTTGAGGCAATTCTCCAGGCGCTTTGGGTTCTTAAATCGATGGTGCTCTGGCTTCCTTCAAAATCATCCACATAGGAGATTCCGGCTTTTGAGATCGCTCTCGGAGTTCCCGGGATCAAATGTGCAAATTCACCTTTAAAGGTCATGAAGGATTTTTCCTTCGTGGATAGAATAGGCAATAAATCGATGAACTTCGTCAGGAACGGTAATTCTGTCCGGTAATTGATATCAAAACCGATGACATTGTTCTTATAAGGTTCACTGCCAAAGTCGACTTTTTGGGTTACCGGACGTTCCATCATCCTTAGCCAGGTGGCCCCAATGTTGAAATCCTTATTGATGCGGTAATTGAGGTGGGTCCCGATCATGGATTTCGACTGGAAACCAAAGACCGAATTACTTTCAATGGAAATTTTGATAGGTGTGTTTGATTCCAAAACTCCTGAGTTCAGGATCTTTACGCGCCCTAAGTTATAATCTACAGTATAGTCCTGACCTTCCACCATCGGAATTCCTCCTGCCGTCACTTTAACCGCTCCTTCCGGAACATTTAAAGCGTTTAATGAGATATCCGAGGTAACGGAAGACTGGTATTCTCCTTTCAGGACGAACCGGTTCTTAGCCGGAATCTGCTGAGCAGCTGTCTTGGTTGAATCGTATAGTTCCGTGTAAGCAATTCTATTTGCATTCAACTCATCCATGGGAGGATTGTTGGTCATCAGCTTTTGCTTCAATACCTGCCCGAAAGGTTCCGTAGTACTGAACATAACACGTCCGTTCCTCGTATTGATCGTACCTCCGGTTTCTGCTTTGTTTCCGTTGTAAACAATCGGTACAAAGTCAAATAATCCATCGGAGAACTGCTGGTTATTGACGTTCATCCTATCCATTTCGATCATGGTAATGATCTGTTCATCATCCAGTCCAGGATAAGGTAAAATCGGAGCTAATACGGATGTTTCCGGGTTGTTGTAAAAAACATTCAGCTTAAACCCATTCGCATCCACCTGGTAAGCACCGATGGAATAGATGTTCTTCATCATCAAATCCCAGATCTTTAAGGATGGGTTTGTGAGTGTTGGTTTTAAAAGTTTTAGATACAAGGCATTCTGACCTGCAACACCGTCCGTGGAAAATTCACCTACCTGGTAAGTAGTTCCTCTGTATGTGTACTCGTAAGCAACTGCCAATACCTCATCGTTATTCAAAGGCTGACTTAGGGAAATAAACCCTAACAAAGCATTGTAGGTATATTCGGATTCGCTCAGTTTGCGGGCATTTTCCACTTTTTCGTAGTGAATAGCCTGTTGGAACGGTCCGGGAGTAGCCGTTTGTGACGATAATTCTGCAACAGCTCCGTTGAATCCGCGAATGGTTTGAGCCGGGCCGCCCACCGTCAGGTAATTGTAAAGTCCGTTTGAATTGTTGCTTGGAAAAGGAGACGGTGACAAGTTCCCCGGAGCACCTTCCACATTTGCCGGCTGCGATTCCCCTAAGTCGGAGAATGCAAGGATGTTTCTTGAGTTCTCGGTATTATTGATGCGGTTGGTGACCCAAACCTCCATTCTCGTAACGTAGGTTTCGGAAGCCACATTTGGCATTTGCGCCATGGAAGCATTGTACTGATCGTGGAAGAACAAGTTCAGGAAATAGTGACGGTTTGCTTCGTAATTATCTGCACTGATCTCGAATGGTTGAATTTGCGCTTTTCCTGTAATGTTGATCTCTGTTCTTTTTCCTTTTGAAGATGCACCAATCGCATCTACCGTAAGGTCACCGAAACGCAATTTAGCATAGGCTCCGAATAATGTCTGAGAACCCGGGATCAAAGCCCCGAACGAAGGAAAACTAACATTCCCCAGCTCAATTCGCTGAATGATCTGATCTTCGTCTCCGGAGTAACCCAACTTAGTCACGTTATCAAAATCAAATGCAGCTTGTGTGTTGTAGCTTGCACTCAATTTCAGTTTTGTTCCGATTTGACCTACCAGGTTCATTTGGATTTGCTGCTGGAAATCGAAGCGGGTAATTTTTCGTTGTTTTACGGGTAAAATCGGATTGTCGTAACGGGATGTATTTACCCCAAAAGCCAACTCGATGGATCCTTGCGGACGGATGGTAATTTCATCAGATCCAAAGAAACTGGTAAATACTTTGGATGGAATCTTAATCGGGAATTCAAGAGCTCTATTCTCTTCTGTCTGCTGATCAACTTTATCTTTCCAGTTTTCTTTCAGTGATTTTTGACGTTCGTATTCCAAATACTCTTCCAGGGTCATCATGGAAGGGTTTCGGTAATTCATATTCGTATTTCCCATTGTTTCAGAGAAAATGTATTTCCCTGTAATCGGATCAAAAACGATACTTTTCTTCACTCCTGAAGGATCACCTAAATCGAATGTTTGAGGATTGTTTTGAGTTGGGTCCAACGGATTGGTAATCGGAAATGGCAACGTAGTATCCGGCGGGGTTTGCCCCCAGAATACAAGCGATACAAAACAGAAAACAACCGTTGTCAACAGTTGCATCACTCTTGTGTAGTTAGCGTTCAAAATTTTTTCCAAGTGTTTAAAGTATTTTCAGTGCCCCTTTAATTAATTCTTCCACAGTCTCATCTCCGGCGGCAATTTTTTCAATTGCTTTCTCTGCTGATTTTTTATCGAAACCTAAAGAAATCAAAGCAGTTAACGCATCAAATCGATTTGTATTGTTTCCAACAAAAATATTTGTTGGGTCGTTCCACTCCACCTTCAACATCTTATCTTTCAAATCGATAATAACCCGTTGGGCTGTTTTTGCTCCAATTCCTTTTATCGCTTGTATAGAACGCACATCTTCCGTTTGTATTGCATTGGCAATCTCATTTGGGGTCATGGACGAAAGCATTAGAATGGCTGTATTCGGTCCGATACCTGAAACAGACAATAAGAAATTGAATACATCACGCTCTTCGGAAGTAGCAAACCCGAACAGCAAATGAGCATCTTCCCGGATAATCTGCTGGGTCAAAACCTTTACGGAATCAGATGTTCCGATAGCAGAAAAGGTATTCAGTGATATTTTAACGAAGTATCCCACACCACCGCATTCGATAATGAGGTTCGTTGGATTCTTTTCAATTAAACGTCCGTTCAGATGTGCGATCATTGCTCTTTATTTTCTACTTGGTTTGTGCATCAACTACGGCAACTTTCACCATATTCACGATCTCACGAACGGATGAACCCATTTGTAAGACATGAATGGATTTTTTCAATCCGACCAGGATCGGTCCGATGGCGTCAGAATCCGTCATTTGCTGAAGCAGTTTATAGGCGATATTTCCGGATGAAAGATTTGGGAAGATGAGCGTATTCACTTCCTTATTTGCCAATTGCGAGAAAGGGAATTTTTCGTTCATTAACTCATTATTCAATGCAAAATTTGCCTGAACTTCTCCATCCACAATTAAAGTCGGGTGATTGTCGTGCAATATTTTAATCGCTTCTGCCATTTTTTCCGAATCCTCTCCCGGAGCAGATCCGAAGTTGGAATAACTCAACAATGCAATTTTTGGGATTACCTTGAATTTTCGCAACGTTTTCGCAACATTGTAAGTTATTTCAGCAATTTGACAAGCAGTAGGATTCATATTAATGGTTGTATCCGCCAAAAATATCGGTCCTCTTTTCGTGTTCAGGATATACACCCCGGCAACCGTGTTCACGTCTTTTTGCAGACCGATTACCTGGATAGCAGGGCGAACCACATCCCTGTAATTTCTTGTAAGTCCGGAGATCATTGCATCCGCATCGCCCATTTCAACCATCATGGCTCCAAAATGGTTGCGTTCACGCATCAATTGGATTGCTTCATATTCCGTTACTCCTTTGCGTTTCCGCTTCTCAAAGAAGGACTTTCCGTAAATCTGACGGCGCATTTTCTCCGTATCGGATTTCGGATCTATGATAGTCATATTCGGAATCTCAATCGAGTATTCGGCAATTAAAGATTCGATAACTCTGCGTTTTCCCAGTAGAATTGGGAAACAAACCCCTTCTTCGTAGGTCGTTTGGGCCGCTTTCAGGATCTTCACATTATCAGCTTCTGCAAAAACAACTCTTTTCGGGTTATTCTGTGCTTTGTTTGTAATCTGACGAACCAATTTATTATCTAATCCCAATCTTTTCTTCAGGGTCATTTCATATTCATGCCAATCCGTTATCGGATTCTGAGCTATTCCGGATTCCATAGCTGCACGTGCAACAGCAGGCGCCACATGATAGATTAAGCGCGGATCCAAAGGCTTGGGGATAATTTGTTCCCGTCCGAAGGAAATATGTTTTTCACCGTAAGCTTCAATCACCTCTTCCGGAATCGTTTCCTTTGCCAGATTCGCAATTGCTTTCACTGCGGCTAATTTCATTTCTTCATTAATTCCTGTTGCCCGAACATCCAATGCCCCTCTGAAAATGAACGGGAATCCAAGTACATTGTTCACCTGGTTAGGATGGTCGGAACGCCCTGTTGCCATAATGATATCATTACGGGTTGCCATCGCATCTTTGTAAGATATTTCAGGATCAGGATTCGCCAATGCAAATACAATCGGGTTCTTTGCCATTGCTGCAACCATGTCTTTCGAAACGATATTTCCCTTTGACAAACCGATAAAGACATCCGCTCCTTTGAAAGACTCCTCCAAAGTGGCATCTTTTTTATGTGTTGCGAAGATTTGTTTCATTTCATCCAACCCGGTTCGCCCGGCATGGATCAATCCTTTGCTGTCGAACATGAAGATATTGTTCACGGAAGCTCCCAAAGCCATATACAATTTCGCACAGGAAATTGCAGCAGCTCCTGCTCCGGAAATAACGATCTTTACTTTTCCGATCCGCTTTTTAGCCAATTCCAAAGCATTTAGCAAGGCTGCAGCTGAAATAATCGCTGTCCCGTGCTGATCATCGTGCATGAGCGGAATATCCAGTTCTTCTTTTAAACGGCGTTCTATTTCAAAAGCCTCCGGAGCTTTAATGTCTTCCAGGTTGATTCCTCCAAAAGTCGGAGCAATCGCTTTCACTGTTTGAATAAACAACTCGGGATCTTTTGCATCTATTTCAATGTCGAATACATCAATATCTGCAAAGATTTTAAATAACAGACCTTTTCCTTCCATTACCGGTTTTGAAGCCAATGGGCCAATATCTCCCAATCCAAGAACAGCCGTTCCATTTGAAATTACTGCAACCAGGTTTGCTTTGCTCGTATATTTGTAGACATCTGAAGGGTTCTCAGCAATCTTTAAACAGGGTTCTGCTACTCCCGGAGAATAAGCTAAAGATAAATCACGCTGAGATGCATAAGGTTTCGTAGGAACAACCTCGATTTTACCGGGTCTTCCTGAAGCATGATAATCTAATGCGTCTTGTTTGCGAACTTTTGCCATATAATGAGATTGTAAGGGGGGATAAAGTTAATAAATCTTAATACAAGACCATCAAAAGTTCGGATAAAAAGAAAGCCCCGGTCTCGTATGTACGGGACCGGGGCCATTATAAAATTATTAGCGAATTATTTCACCATCAATTTTTGAGTATAAGAACCTGTCTCATTAGCAATGGATACTAAGTAGTTTCCTGCTACTAAACCAGTAACCGGAACTTCAACTGCTGTAGAACCAGCACCAGTAACCACTTTTGATGAAACTGTACGTCCTGACAAATCAATGATCGAAACAGTGTAATCTCCACCTTGTCCGTCAAACTTCACGTTTACAACGTCAGAAGCAGGGTTAGGGAAAACTTCCATATTGATCGTTTGAGCTTCAGCCAAACCTAATGTTGCCAAAGAAACTTCTTTTGCATTCACTACTTCACCTGTTGTTTGATCGATCAAAACTGCAACTGCATGCATATCAGCACGAGTACTTGTTGCAGGAACTGTGTAGTTGAATGTGTAAGTAGCTACTTGTCCGTCTGTGATAGCTGCAGGAACTGAACCAGCCTGACCAGCGTAACCACCCAACAAAGCTCTACCCACGTGGTCATACTCCATGTCTGCAGCAGGTACCGGATCCGGTGCAGTTTGCCAGTTGTGACCAGCACCGTTCAATACATTTGCTGATCCACTGTAGTAGTTTACCTGGTTGTAACCTGAACCTGTTCCTGTTACGTTATCTTCCGTGATAATGACACCCAAACGGTAGTTTGCAGCAGCGAAAACCGTGCGGAAAGTTGCGTTAACAGTAACTGTTACAGCATTTCCTGAACCACCTGTTTGCAATGAAATATCAACCGGTGTAACGATACCGATACGATCCTGGTAGTAATCATCAAAATCCTGGTTAGAAACATCTACTCCTAAAAGTGCTCTGTCTACGTTTGCTCCCGGGAATCCTGCGAAATCTGCAGCATTGTCATAAGCAGTAACTGTCATTGGGTCACCGTTGTGAACAGCTACACCTGCAAATGTATTAGGATATGTGTTATCCATGTATTCCATTGCAACTGCACCTCTTGGACACCATCCACACCAGGTACCTGTTCCTTCTTCGATCAAAACAACTTTTTGAGAAGCCGCACTGATTGTATTGAAAGGTCTGCTTCCTGTGTTGTTTGACGGATTTGGATCCGTGTTCCCGTTAACGTTAGTAATGTTAACATTCAATGTTCTTTCAACTACCGTTGCGTAGTTAACTGAAATCGGGTGATTAATTGTTGCCGTAGCACCAACCGCGATGTTTGTAGCGATAACACTGCTGTGAGCAGTACCGTCATTCCAATCTACCGTTAAACTTGTGATAGCGTTAGCACCGTCGTTTTTCACCTGAAGAGAAAGCGTGTTGTTCGTGTTTGTCAAAGAATAACGGTTAACAGATGCAGAAATGAATTTCGCATCATCCGGAGATGGCTGACGAACAACGAAATTGTCAATTCCCATACCGAATAACCAACCTGCGTTGTCATTGTATAAGAACGAAATTTTTACGTTCGCATTTCCTACATATGGAGTAAGGTTCGCACCTACGCTTCTCCAGTTAGCATCACCAGTCAAAGTCTGAAGAGTTGTCCATGTAGCTCCGCCATCAGTGGAAACTTCAATTTTACCTGATTCAGTTGCTCCCTGGTAAGTTCCCTGAGCGTAGAATAAATCAACCTCCATCACTGCAGCTGTTGCAGTACTTAGATCAATTATCGGAGAGATCAATCGGTCTGCACTTTTATTACAGTTACATGCATCATCATTGGTAACCAACATTTTTGTCGCGTTAGTTGCCGGGACAGGAAATGATTGACTTGAA
The DNA here is from genome assembly GCA_946478775.1 of uncultured Flavobacteriales bacterium. The sequence continues at coordinate 5,496 of CAMLDR010000033.1, read as the reverse complement.
AGAGAGGCTGCAGTTCCACCTTTGAAACCACCGTCGGTAGCCAAAGTTGTCTGCGTCCATGTTGCCGGGATACCTGGAGCGGTAATTCCTTCGAAATTCTCAGAAACAATTATTTGGGAGAACGATGTTCCCGCTACAAATAATGCTGAGATTGCAAGTAAACTTTTTTTCATAATCTTAACGTTTTAGAATTCCAAATCTAACATTAAGGCAATAACTTAACAACTATTTAACCACCTAAGCTTGATTCAATTAACTTTGACTATTGGAAAGCTAAATAGATGATATGAAATATAACCTTGTTATTCTATCGGGAGCAGGGATTAGTGCGGAAAGCGGGATCAAAACTTTTCGAGACAGTGATGGATTATGGGAAAATTATTCCATTGAAGAAGTTGCAACTCCGCAAGCCTGGCAAAATAATCCGGATCTGGTCCAGAAATTCTATAACGAAAGACGGCTCAATGTTATAAGCGCAAATCCGAACCCGGCCCACCATTACTTCAGTGATCTCCAGGAACATTTTCATGTACAGGTGGTTACACAGAATATTGATGACCTGCATGAGCGCGCCGGAAGCAGCCATGTACTTCATTTACATGGTAATATCCGCTATGCAAAAAGCTCGGGTCCACATAAAGAGAAGAAATACTACCCGATTGACGGTCATGAATTAAAAATGACGGATTGTTGTGATGACGGTTTCCCCTTAAGACCGCATGTGGTTTGGTTCGGGGAGGAAGTTCCTCTTTTGGAACAGGCCGGAAGGATCGTGGAGCAGGCCGACATACTCATTGTTGTAGGAACTTCTCTCAGCGTTTACCCGGCGGCAAACCTGATCCATTACACCAAAGATTCCTGCCAAAAAATTCTCATCGATCCCAAAGCAGATCAACTGCAGGTAGAAAACCGCTTTACAAAAATAAACAAGAGTGCGGTAGAGGCAGTGGATGAATTGAAAATGCTGTTGTTTTAGAAACACCTCTTTGTTAAAACAAAAAAGGAGTCCGACTCCGAACTCCTTTTCAATCATATATTGTACTAATCTTAATGCTTGATAACAATGCGCTTCGTTTGAACCAAGTCTCCTTTGTTGTAAACATACACCAAATAAACTCCGTTTTTGAAGTTGCTGACATCTACTTTGTTGATCGGTGCACCTGATTCGGATAAGATTACTTTTCCAAGTACATCTACCATTTTCAATTCAACTGTACCTTCCAATCCTTTTGTACTTACTGTCAACACGTTTGAAACCGGATTCGGATATACGGAAACAGACACTTCTTCCTGGTGCTGATCTCCAACTGCTAAAACAGAAGTTAGCAATACATCCACAGAATCCACACGCGTTGTTCCTTCAATTAAATAGAAACGGTATTTTTCAGACCCAGAAGCTTCTACATCGTCTGTATAAGCAACCAAATTTGCAGTTTCATTCGGATCAACCGTTAAACTATAAGCATTCGGGCTTGTCCATGGATTAGTAGGCATACCTTGTGCTGAATAACACATACCGTTTGGATCTCCTGCAATTCCCCAGCACAAATAATCCGTCCAGATAGTTTCATCATCTAATCTGTAGCGCTCTACTTTCCAAGTCTTGGTTGAAGCTGACGTGTTTTTAAAATTAATGGTAACATGGTGCAACCCATTTGATGAGGCAACATATGCATATTCCTGACCGTTCAGGTTGTTTCCAACTCCGGATTGAGTCCCGGAATCCCATAGCTTAATATCAACCTGCCCGAAACTGGTAGAGCAAGCAACTAAAACAACAGTAACTAAAGAGTATATTTTTTTCATAATCGCATTTTCAGTTTTCACAAATATATAAATGTTCTATTTCTGAAACAATAGGTTCCATTTACAGTTCAATCAGTAAGATTACAATTTTTTGTCTGAAAAAGCAACACCTTTCCAGGAGATTTATCTTATTTTTTGATTGAAGTGTCGGATTTTGGGATTAAACGGTTTCATTTTGATTTAAATCCGGATAATTAGGATTACAATCTTCACGGTTACGTTAACATTTTTTAGGAATACAAGAGTATCCGATAACACAAGTTTAAAATTGTGTTAAGGAAAAAGTATCTTTGGTTTTCGGCACAGAACTTGAACTGTGATGCTAAATTTTAAACTATGAAAAAAATTACGTTCCTATTATTAGGGCTTATTGTTTCAACCTTATCAATGGCTCAAGACCATGAACCGTTAATCGTTAAACAGCTTCCTTCCGTAAAATTGGTCGACATGAACGGTAAAGCAGTAAATACTGCTGAATTGGGCTTCAAAGGTCCTGTTGTGATCTCCTTCTGGGCAACCTGGTGCTCTCCATGCAAACGCGAATTAAATACCATTCATGAATTGTATACCGATTGGCAGGAAGAAACGGGTGTAACTCTAGTTGCAGTAACCATTGACGATGAGAAAACAAAAACACAGGTTCCGGTTTACGTAGATGGAAAAGGATGGGAATACCTGGTTTTAATGGACCCCAATGGTGATTTCAAACGCGCAATGGGTGTTAACAATGTACCTCACACATTTTTAATTGATCAAAAAGGAAACATCGTTTATTCTCACAACAATTATGCTCCCGGAGACGAGGAAAAATTGTACGAAGAAATCAAAAAACTCGTAAATAAATAAGCTACTTATACTTCATACTTGATGAAAAACTGGATTTTAGGAATCTGTGCATTGTCCGGGTCGCTCTCAGCACTCGGACAATCGAATTTATTAGGGGGTATCACCGGGAATATGGAAGCTACTTTCCAATACCTGAACGCGGACCCGCTGATTGGTGCACTTCAACCCACTGAACGTGGTTTGCTGAATTCATATATGAATGTGTTCTATTCAGGATCACGTTTCAAAGCAGGTGCACGCTTCGAATCATATTTGCCCCGAATTAACGGATATCCGAACCGTTTTGACGGAACAGGCTTGGGAATGCGTTATGTTGGCTGGTCCAATGATTACATAGACATCACCTTAGGGAATTTCTATGAGCAGTTTGGTGCCGGAACTATTTTCAGAGCATACGAGGACCGAAATTTAGGATACGACAATGCCATGGACGGAGCCCGTGTTATTTTACGCCCGTATAAAGGCGTGCAGCTGAAAGCCGTTTATGGAAATCAGCGTTATGCATTCCAGGGAGGAAGAGTGGACAAATCAGATGGGGTTACCCGTGGTGTTGATTTGCAATTGCATTTAAATGAACTGTTCCCGCGTTTGGACTCAACCGATTTGGATGTAACGATTGGTGGTGCTTTCATGAGTAAATACCAAAAGGACGACAATGAAATATACATTCTTCCTCAAAATGTGGCTGCTTACAGCGGTCGAATCGGATTGCGCTACAAAAAATTTACCCTGAACGGAGAATATACTCATAAGGATAACGATCCGAGTGATGACAACGGATACATTTACAATCCGGGGCACGCGGCTTTGATTAACCTGGGGTATTCAAGAAAAGGTCTGGGAATTTCGCTTTCCGCCAAGTCTGTAGATAATATGAGTTACCGTTCTGACCGGACAAAAGGACTGGCGGATTTGTTTATCAACTACCTGCCGGCAATGAACAAAACGCATACTTATAACCTCGTTGCTACACTTTACCCTTATGCTACACAGCCTCTGGGTGAAATTGCATACCAGGCAGAAGTACTTTATACTATCCCGAAAGGAAAAGGCGGCGGTAAATATGGAATTCCGATCAATGTGAACTATTCTGCAGCTTTCCAACCGATGCGCCATACAAACGGATACGGATTACCGGGTGACTCCACTCGCGTAACTTATAAAGGCAATCCGTTCGATATGTCTGACAGCTTATTGTGGCAGGATATCAACATAAACGTTACCTACAAATTCAATAAAAGCTTCTACCTCATGGGATCTTACTTTAACATCGCTATTAATAATGATGTATCGAAAGTAACCGAAGATGCCCATGGGATAATCAATGCCCACATCGCGGTTTTGGAAGCAGGTTGGAAGATCAGTAAAAAACACAATTTGAGAGCAGAGCTCCAGGCCTTATTTACAACAGATAAAAAAATGGCCGGATTCAATTATCAAACCGATAAAGATAAAGGAGATTGGGTAACTATTGTTTTGGAATACACCATTTCTCCCAATTGGTTCTTTGGATTCATGGACCAGTACAATTATGGCAATTCAAACAAAGACCTGAGAGTGCATTATGCAATCGGTTCTTTTGGTTGGATAAAAGATGCAACTCGCGTAACTTTGAATTATGGTCGTCAACGGGCGGGATTATTCTGTGTAGGAGGAGTTTGCCGTTTCGTTCCCGCATCTAACGGGTTAACCGTTTCGTTAACTCAAAGTTTCTAATTAAATCATTTTTTAGAGCATGAAAAAGATTCTTTTTATTCCGGTAATGATCGCAGCGTTTTTGACTTCCTGCGATAAAGTTAAAAATGCTTACCCGGAAAAAGCTACCGGTAACTCCACATTGGATTGGTCTTTATACCCGGGCGGTGACTCAGCATATTATGTCTCTCAGGGGCTTTGGCCTGCATTTCCTGCAAATACCAATACCTTTACGAATGTATTGATAGAGGATTTCACCGGGCATCGCTGTTTTAACTGCCCAAATGCTGCAGACATTATTCATACACTGGAGGATCAAAATCCGGGACGTGTTTTTGGGGTTGGAGTGCATACAAGTCCTTTCGGGATGTCTAATTTCCAGGAAGTAGAACTTCCGGATTATCCATTAGTTCTTTATAATGACCTGGCTTTTGAAATCGGAATTCATTTTGGTTCCAAGCCGGGAACAGGTTTTCTTGGAAATCCAAACGGTGCGGTTAACCGCCAGTTAAATGGCACAGACAATACCAGTGCTCCGGCAACATGGAACTCCAAAACCGCAGTTGAACTGAACAAACCGCTTCGTGTAAATATTCAGTCACACACCAATTATTTCGCAAGTACCCGAGGCAGCTTCCTGCATGTGGAAGTAGATAAGGTCGACAACAACATTGCCAATCCATTAGCAATTGTTGTTTACGTCTGTGAAGATTCCCTGGCAGGTCCGCAACTAATGCCGAACCTAACCAGAAATGCGACTTATGTTCACAAAGATATTCTGCGTGACTGCATCGACGGAAATGCTTTTGGGAGGGTGCTTACTGCTTCTGACCTTGGAACAAACGCAAAATACTATGTCAATTACACCTATAAACTACCGGATCAATATAATGTAGATAACATGCACTATTTGATTTATGTGTATGATAAAGTGACGGAAGAAATCTACCAGGTGATCGAACAGCACCTCCAATAAAGAATTTAACATTACCTATAAAGTAGCGTGTGTCTGATAGTTAAGGGCACACGTTTTTTTGTACACAACTTTTAACATTTTCGGAATACCAAATAAGAAAATCGTTCGTTATATTAGTTGAAATTATAAACAGAACCCCATGTTTGAACTAACGAAAAAAATCCTGGTTCGGG
>CAMLDR010000032.1 GCA_946478775.1 uncultured Flavobacteriales bacterium | reverse complement strand
CACGCATCACCGGAGCATCCAAATAATCAAATGCATAACGCTGCAAATGATAAGCGATCTCAGATGAAATAGAAGCCAAAGGCCAGGATTCTTCCAGTACCACACACCGATTTGTTTTCTTAACCGATTCAACAATCAACGCGTAATCGATCGGACGAATGGTTCTCAAATCAATGATCTCCAGTTCAATTCCTTCTTTCGCCAATAACTCTGCAGCTTCGTATGCTACTTTGATGATCTTTCCGAAAGAAACGACGGTTACATCGGAACCTTTGCGTTTGATATCTCCAACTCCAATTGGAATAATGTATTCTCCTTCAGGAATTTCTCCTTTATCACCATACATTTTCTCTGATTCAAGGAAAACCACCGGATCGTTGTCACGAATCGCAGCTTTCAACAAACCTTTCGCATCGTATGGATTAGACGGAGTAATGACTTTCAATCCCGGTACGTGCGAGTAAAACGCTTCGAAACTTTGTGAGTGTGTAGCAGCCAACTGACCTGCAGTACCATTACCACCCCGGAAAACAATCGGACATCCGTATTGTCCACCCGACATTTGCAGCATTTTTGCAGCAGAGTTGATTATCTGGTCTGCAGCCAAGATTGCAAAGTTCCAGGTCATGAACTCCACGATAGGTCGAAGGCCATTCATTGAAGCTCCAACAGCAATCCCTGCAAATCCCAATTCAGCAATCGGTGTGTCAATAACACGTTTCGGACCAAACTCGTCCAGCATTCCCTGAGACACTTTGTATGCTCCATTGTATTCAGCAACTTCCTCCCCCATCAGGAAAACACCAGTGTCACGGCGCATTTCTTCCGACATGGCTTCACGAAGGGCCTCTCTAAATTGAACAGTCTTCATTCTTATTGTTTTTTATTTCGCTTAAAGCAGGGTCAAAATTAATCAAATATTCGTTTCTGATGCACCAAAATACGGAGATAAGCCCACACATTTTCAGGAAATAGTGAACAAATTGTTCAAAACCTCTACTTACTATGTGTGCATAATATTTATTTCATGCGATGATTTGATTATTTTTGTTCCCGAAAAGAAGTTTAACAAACAAATACTACAGGACGCCAACTTAGGAAAATTGTGGTTTACGTTTAAATAATAATACGATATGAAAATTCTAGTATGTATCAGTAAATCTCCGGATACGACTTCGAAAATTGCATTCACTGACGGGAACAGGCAATTCGATGAAAATGGGGTTCAATACATTGTAAATCCATACGATGAGTGGTATGCTCTGGTTCGTGGTTTGGAATTGAAAGAAACATTGGGTGGGAACCTGACGATCATCACCGTAGGAAATGCAGCTGACGAGGCAATTATCAGAAAAGCATTGGCAATTGGTGCAGACGACGCCGTTCGCATTGATGCAGATCCGAAAGACGCCTATTTTACAGCGGTCCAGATTGCTGATTATGCAAAAGCAAACGGATTTGATCTGATCCTTACAGGTAAAGAAACCATTAATTATAATGGATCACAAGTGGCGGGAATGATCGCAGAAGCAATGGATCTTCCGTTCGTTTCTTTGGCTACGAAATTAGACATCAACGGATCAACTGCACGCATGGAGCAGGAAATCGTTGGGGGTGTTCAGGTAGTTGAAGCAAACCTTCCGTTAGTAGTTTCCTGTGCGAAAGGAATGGCAGAACAACGTATTCCAAATATGCGAGGAATCATGGCTGCACGTACAAAACCGCTTACTGTAGTTGCTCCGTCCTCTGTGGAAGATTTAACGGCATATGCCGAATACGGATTACCGGCACCAAAATCTGCTGTGAAAATGATCGATCCTAACAACATGGACGAATTAGTTGCTTTGTTACACAACGAGGCTAAAGTTATTTAATCGACAATACGAAATCATGAATATTTTAGTTTATATCAATTCATCCGATCATTTGGCAAAAAGTGCGCTTGAAGCAGTTACTTATGCAAAGAAAATTGGCGGAACAATCACCGTTGTGGCTACCGGATCGGTAGCTGATGCGACACTGGGAACTTTAGGTGAGTATGGTGCTCAAAAAGTATTGGTTGACCGTTCGGTTGCTACTGAAGATTCTCAGCAGGTAACCCGTTTGATCGCAAAAGCAGCAGAATCAACAGGAGCAGAACTTATTGTTTTCTCTCATGATTTGGTGGCAAAAGCAGTTGCACCTCGTTTATCCGTTCGCCTGAAAGCAGGTTTGGTTTCAGGAGCAGTAGACGTTCCAAATGCAAACGGACAAGTGAAAGTCAATGTATTCTCCGGAAAAGCTTTCGGATTTGTTGCTGTAAAATCGGCAAAAAAGATCATTTCCCTTCTTCCTAATTCATTCCAGCCGGAAAAAACAGGCTCAGCTTGTTCGGTAGAAGCATTTGATGGAGCAGCCGGATCTGCAGTCATCAAAGTAATTGAAACAAAAATGCCGGAAGGTGAAATTCCATTGCCGGAAGCGGAATTGGTCGTTTCTGCAGGACGTGGATTGAAAGGTCCTGAAAACTGGGGAATTGTTGAAGACCTGGCAAAAGCATTGGGTGCTGCAACAGCATGTTCCCGTCCGGTTGCCGATATTGGCTGGAGACCTCATCACGAACACGTAGGACAAACAGGTGTGGCTATTCGTCCGAATTTATACATTGCAGCGGGAATTTCCGGAGCAATTCAGCATTTGGCCGGAGTAAACGGTTCTAAAGTAATTGTTGTGATAAACACGGATTCAGAAGCTCCTTTCTTTAAGGCTGCTGATTACGGAGTTGTTGGAGATGCTTTTGAAGTACTTCCTAAATTAACGGAGGCTGTAAAAAAATTCCGCTCAACACCACACTAAGATTAATCTATTTAATTATTTTTACGAAAGTAATAACGAAGAGGGAAGCACGTTACAATGCTTCCCTCCTCATTTAAGCAACCCCTTCGTAAGGAAAACGCTCGAATGGACAAGATTAAACTCGACATCATTGGACTGTCATACAGTCAAACGCAAAGCGGCGCTTATGCCCTGGTTTTATCAGAATCAGGTGGAAAACGTCGTTTACCAATCATTATTGGCGGTTTTGAGGCGCAGGCTATCGCTATTGAACTGGAAAAAATGACCCCTACCAGACCGCTGACACATGATTTGTTCAAATCACTTGCCCAAACATTTGCTATCCAGCTAAAAGAAGTGGTGATCTACAATTTGCAGGAAGGTATTTTCTTTGCAAAACTGGTCTGCGAAAAAGAAGGTGTTTTTTCAGATATTGATGCACGTACATCCGACGCAATTGCTTTGGCCGTTCGATTTGATTGCCCGATCTATACCTTTGAATCTATTTTATCTTCGGCAGGAATTCTTTCCGATGAATTTCTGGAGGACGAAGACGAAGTGGAAGTTGCAGAAACAGACGAGAACGAGTTCTCTAAAATGAGCAAAGAAGAGTTGGAAGAACAGCTTCAGAATGCCATCGACAATGAAGATTATGAGGTGGCTTCCAAAATTCGCGACGAAATCAACAAGCGCGAAGCATAAATCAGCATTCAAATTTCTACTACTATGGGGAAATCCATCAAATTACGCTTGACAGCAATGAGTTTCCTCCAATTTTTCGTTTGGGGAGCCTGGCTTACAACTATCGGTACCTATTGCACTTCCGGTAAAGGATGGACCTTTAGTCAATTCGGAGGCATTTTCTCAACACTCGCACTTGCATCTTTATTTATGCCTTCACTGATAGGGATCATTGCCGACAAATGGATCAGGGCAGAACGTCTATACGGGATTTTGCATATTCTTTACGGAGTAATTTTATTCTTTGTCCCGCAAGTGAATGACCCGGATGTTCTATTTTACTACATTTTCGGTGCAATGATCTGTTACATGCCAACCATTTCTTTATCGAATTCCATCGCTTACCGCATACTGACAGGCTCAGGAGCTGATATTCTGAAATCGTTCCCTCCTATCCGGGTATTCGGGACAATTGGTTTTATTGTCGCAATGCTTGTTACGAACCAAACAAACAGCAATGTGAATGCCAATCAGTTCATTATCGGTGGAATCGGAGCTATTTTATTGGGTATTTACTCATTCACCCTTCCTGCTTGTCCTCCTGAACAAGTCAAAGGTGAAAAACAAAGCATTGTAAACCAGCTTGGATTGAACGCATTTAAATTGTTCGGTAATTACAAAATGGCGTTGTTTTTCCTTTTCTCGATGCTGCTTGGAGCAGCGCTGCAGCTTTCAAACATGTACGGTGATGCTTATTTGCACAGTTTCCCTACAGGATCGCTGATCCAGGAAAATTCGACTACTATTCTTTCAATCTCTCAATTATCCGAAACATTATTTATTCTGACCATTCCTTTTTTCCTGAAACGTTTCGGAATTAAGAATGTGATGCTTTTTGCCATGCTGGCCTGGGTACTTCGCTATGCTTTCTTTGCAATGGGAGGTTCCGAATTCGGTTTCGGGATGATCATCCTTTCCTGTATCATTTACGGAATGGCATTCGACTTCTTCAACATTTCAGGCTCTATGTTCATTGAAAAAAATACGGACAGCAAAATCAGATCAAGTGCACAAGGCCTGTTTATGATGATGACAAACGGATTTGGTGCTTATTTCGGTACGATTGCCAGCAGCTGGGTCATAGATAAATACTTTATTTTACCCAACGGACAAACAGATTGGTCAGGAGCTTGGAACGTATTCGCAGTGTATTCATTAATCGTAGCAGTGCTGTTTGCAATTTTATTCAGACATAAACACAATCCGGCTGAATTGTCAGAAATTTCACACTAATCGTTTAGCATATAATTTAATAGTAATTTAATGTTTCAATAACATTGAATGAAAAGCTTACTCTCTCCTCTTGCGCTTTTTTTAAGTGCCACTTCCTTTGCCCAAACTTTTAACGGATCTTCCGGAAACATTCAGGATAACCAGGAATTGGTAAGATCTGTGAACGTCAACGGACTGCCGGCTGCAATCAATCAGACAACTTTTGGCCTGGAACAGGTTTGTTTGACTATTACACATACCTGGGACGCGGACGTAACCGCCACACTCGAAGCTCCGGACGGAACTCAAATCATCCTTTTTTCCGCTATTGGCGGTGATGGCAATGATTTTGACGGAACCTGCCTGCGAAATGACGTAACCGTTTCGATTATCACTCAAAACGCTCCTTTCAGCGGTGTATTTAAACCAATGAATTCCCTGGGAATTGCAAACAACAACCAAAACCCGAACGGAACCTGGAAATTGCGTATTTATGATTCCGCAGGAGGTGATGAAGGAACACTGGATTCCTGGTCTGTTACATTCGGAAATAATCCAGCGGCATTTCAGCCTTTTACGAGCAGCAACCTTCCAATCGTCATTCTAAACACCAACAATCAGGGTATTCCGGATGAACCGAAAATCGAGGCAGGAATGAAAATAATCGACAATGGTCCGGGAAATATGAATCACGTTACAGATCCTGCGAATGCCTACAATAACAAAGTTGGAATTGAACGACGAGGTTCTTCTTCCGGAGACTTTCCACAAAAATCATACGGGTTTGAAACTCGGGATGTAAACGGAACGGTAAAAGACACCGTACTTCTTGGAATGCCCGAAGAGCATGACTGGATCTTGTATGCCCCTTACAATGACAAAAGTTGTATGCGCAACATCATAACTTATGAATTAGCGAATAAAATGGACCATTACGCTTCCCGAACCATCCTCTGTGAGTTGGTTTTGAATGGTCAGTACCAGGGAATCTACACCCTAATGGAGAAAATCAAACGGGATGAGAACCGGGTAGACATTTCGAAATTGCTTCCAACAGACATTTCAGGCGATGACCTTACGGGAGGATACATCATTAAAATCGATAAAACGACCGGTTCCAATAACGATGGCTGGACATCCAATTACCAGGCTGACGACAATTCGGATGTTACTTTCTTATACCATTATCCGAAAGCAGACGACCTGGAACAGCAGCAAAAAGACTACATCCATGCTTACGTTGATTCTTTTGAAACCGCGCTTGCAGGACCTGATTTTGCTGATCCGGCTATCGGTTACCGGAAATACAGTGTCCCGGAAACATTCATCGATTTTTTGATCCTGAATGAACTGAGCAAAAATGTAGACGGTTACCGTTTAAGTACTTTCTTCCACAAACAAAAAGATTCGAAAGGAGGAAAATTGCGCATGGGTCCGATGTGGGACTTCAACCTGGCCTGGTGGAATGCGGATTATTGTGCCGGTGATGACCATACGGGCTGGCAATATGATTTCTCAAATACCTGCCCGGGCGGATGGCAGCCTCCAACCTGGTGGTTGCGTATGCTTGAAGATCCGTGGTTCCAGGACGAATTAAAATGCCGCTGGACAACGCTTCGTCAGACCTTTCTTTCCAATGATTCATTGTACGCACAAATCGATTCCCTTGCGCAGCACATTGGCACAGCACAAGACCGTCATTTTGATCAGTGGGAATTGCTGGGCGTCTATACCTGGCCCAATCCAAGCCCGATACCGGCAGATTATGCGGGTGAGATCACCGCACTCAAACAATGGATCCTGGACCGTGCGGAATGGATCGATAACAATATCCCCGGAACTTGTCATTTAGGAATCATCGAACAGGAAATTGCCTCGTTATCCGTTTATCCGAATCCTTTCCATGATGAAATTAATGTATCGTGGTTCTCAACCGGAATCAGCAATACACAGATCAAACTGTTCGATCTGAACGGTCGTGAAATAAGTTCGCTGGAAAAATCTCCCGCATATGGAATGAATGAGGTGAAACTGAATCACTTCTCAACTTCTTTAAGCAATGGAATGTATTGGGTTGAGATCCGGGAAGGAAGTTCGATCAGCAGAATGAAAGTGGTGAAAAATTAATCGCAGGGACGCAAGGCTTTGCGTCCCTACAATATTTTTTTCAGGAAAACATCCGGCTGCGGATAAATTCCCCTGCGTTCCAGCCGTTTGTCTTTTTTATAAAGCACATAACTTTCCGGAATGAATTGACCTTCCAATCTGGCTTCGAAATAAATGGCGTTCTTGTCTTCTTTAATCCATTGATAAGTGCCTTTAGACTCTTTTGATGCTATTTTTTCAGTCAGGGTCCCTTCTGCGTTCAATTGGATTTCAATTGCTGCTGCCTGAACCTGGAATATTTCTTCCCCCAATTCCAAAGCATAAGAAGGAACTTCACCGCTGTAAACTCCCAAGTATTTCTTTTTAATTTCCTGGGAAATCCCCTTAAATGAACAAACAAAAATGAGCAATAATAAACAAAAACGCATTTCTTCCTTTTGGGTAAAAATAGAGAAAGGAATCAACAATACAATCGAATTATCAACCAAAACAATATGCCAGCGATTAAATTTCCTACCTTCGGGTTTAGTTTTCCAAAGCTCATTTCAAGACACAAATGAAACAATATCACGATTTATTACAACACATACTAGACAAGGGAACGTTTAAAGGAGACCGCACAGGAACAGGAACATTATCCACTTTCGGATACCAAATGCGCTTCAACCTGGAAGACGGATTTCCGGTTCTTACAACCAAAAAGCTGCACCTGCGTTCAATCATCCATGAGCTGCTTTGGTTCCTTCAGGGCGATACAAATATCCAATACCTGAAAGACAACAACGTTTCTATTTGGGACGAGTGGGCCGATGAAAACGGGAACCTGGGTCCGGTTTACGGTTATCAGTGGCGTTCGTGGCCAACACCTGATGGCGGATCGATTGACCAGATTTCCAATTTAATTGAGCAGATCAAGAAAAACCCGAATTCCCGCAGACTGATCGTCAATGCATGGAACGTTGCCTATGTAGACAACATGGCTTTACCTCCGTGCCATACGATGTTCCAATTTTATGTGGCCGAAGGAAAATTAAGCTGTCAATTGTACCAACGCTCGGCAGATACCTTCCTGGGTGTCCCGTTCAACATTGCTTCCTATGCTTTATTGACGATGATGGTAGCACAGGTTTGTGATCTGAAACCGGGAGAATTTATTCATACCTTGGGAGATGCGCATTTGTACTCCAATCATCTGGACCAGGCAAAATTACAATTGGAACGCGATTTCAGGCCGCTTCCAACCATGAAGATCAATCCGGATATAAAAGATATTTTTGGTTTCAAATACGAAGATTTCGAATTATTGAATTACGATCCGCATCCAACCATTAAAGCGCCGATAGCGGTATAAAAAGGCACTTCGACTCCGCTCAGTGACCTTTTTACACCATGTAATCTCATACTCGAAGAATATAGGTGGCTGAGCGGAGTCGAAGCCACCATTCTAATTCGCCATTTCACTCATAAACTTGATTCGCATCAGGCGCAATTCCTCTTCGGTATAATCTCCGTCGAATTCATGGTAAGCCGTTGCCAGATCATCTGTTTCAGCCTCTGAGAAATATTCGTAGATCTCCTCCTGGTTGTCCGAATCCAGGATATCATCAATGTAATAATTGATATTTACACGCGTTCCGGAAGAAACAATCGCTTCAATTTCTTCAATTACTTCATCCATTGATTTCCCTTGTGCCCTTCCAATATCTTCCAAAGGTAATTTCCGGTCGATATTCTGGATCAGCTGCACTTTCAATACGGATTTATTGATCAGGGATTTAACCACCAAATCCTGCGGCCGGTCAATATCGTTCTCTTCCACATACTGGTTGATCATTTCGATGAAAGGCTGTCCGTACCGCTGTGCTTTTCCGGCACCAACTCCCTGACAGTTCGTCAACTCATCGATCGTGATCGGATATTGAAAACACATATCCTTCAAAGTCGGTTCCTGGAAAATAACAAATGGCGGAATGTTATTCTGTTTCGAAAGGGATTTTCTCAGGTCGATCAGCATATCGTATAATACCTCATCGAAAGCACCGCCTTTTCCGGGCGCCACAATTCCTTCATCCTCATCGGAGGCCGAATAATCGTGCTGTTTCAATAAAGTAAATGATTCCGGATTCGCCAGGAATGCAAGTCCTTTTTCCGTAAACTTCAGTGTTCCGTAGGTTTCAATATCCTTGTAAAGAAGCCCTGCAACAACTGTTTGACGGATCACTGCATTCCAAAAATGTTCGTCCCTGTCTTTCCCAACTCCAAATAAAGGTGCCTGATCGTGTCGGTAGCTTTTAATTTCGGCAGTGATGCCACCTGAAAGGAACGCGCAAACATGCTTCGATTTTTGCTGCTCCTGCAGGAAGTCAACCACCTGAAGCAATTGATGAACGAATTCTTTTCCTTCCAATTTTTCCCGTGGATACTTGCAGTTATCGCACATTTCATTACAGCCTTTTTCATCAAATACTTCTCCGAAATAATGCAAAATGAATTTCCGGCGGCAAACGGAAGTTTCAGAATAGGAAACGATCTCGCTTAGCAATTGTTTTCCTATTTCCTGTTCCGCAACCGGCTTTCCCTGCAGGAATTTTTCCAGCTTCTCAATGTCTTTGTAAGAATAAAAAGTGATACACTCTCCTACTCCTCCATCACGTCCTGCCCTACCGGTCTCCTGGTAATAACTTTCCAGGGATTTGGGAATATCGTGGTGAATCACAAAACGCACATCCGGCTTGTCAATTCCCATTCCAAACGCAATGGTTGCAACAATCACATCTACTTCTTCCATCAGGAACATATCCTGGTGTCTCCCCCGTGTAGTTGCATCCAAACCAGCATGATATGCCAGCGCATTGATTCCGTTTACCTGGAGCAATTCGGCCATCTCTTCTACTTTCTTCCTGGAAAGGCAATAAATGATCCCGGATTTCCCTTGCCGTTGACGGATGTATTTAATAATTTCTTTTTCGACGTCTCTTTTCGCACGGATTTCATAATACAGGTTATCTCTGTTGAAAGAGGACTTGTACAAAGTCGCATCCATCATATTGAGGTTTTTCTGGATATCTGCCTGCACTTTGGGGGTTGCAGTAGCAGTCAGTGCAATAATTGCTACATCAGAAATTTTTTCAAATATCTCACGCAACCTGCGGTATTCCGGTCGAAAATCATGTCCCCATTCAGAAATACAATGCGCTTCATCTATGGCAAAGAAAGAAATGGGAACCGAAGTTAAAAAGTCAATGTTTTCCTGTTTCGTAAGTGATTCAGGAGCTACATATAGTAATTTTGTTTTACCGGCAAGAATGTCCTCTTTCACCCGGTTAATTTCCGTTTTACTGAGCGATGAATTCAAAAAATGCGCTATCGAATTATGGTCACTCACATTCCGGATCGCATCCACCTGATTTTTCATCAGTGCAATCAATGGAGAAACTACAATAGCTGTACCTTCTGATAATAATGCCGGAAGTTGATAACAAAGGGACTTCCCACCACCGGTAGGCATAATTACAAACGTGTTCTTTTTTTCCAACACATTGGTGATTATATTTTCCTGTTGTCCTTTAAATTGATCAAAACCAAAAAATGTCCTGAGTGCTTCCTTTAGATCATGCTGATCCATAAAGTTTGAATATTAGAGGATTACCTAAATTAATAAATCGAAATTACAGATAATAAAACGCAAAGGCGCTATAAAATCGGCAACTACACTAAAATACAAGATAAATCCATATAAAACAACTATTAACGGATGTGCGGGTATTAATTTTTGATCCGAATTTCATTTTTCAGATGCTTTCAGGTGTAATTTCCCTGAAAATCACCCTTCTTTTTGAGGTGAATCCACAAAATTTGTGATATAAAACCCCTTATTAACATTTGAAACCCTTAAAATTTTGATGAATTATTAACTTTGCGCCAAAGTATGGAAGAAGAAAAAAATATGTCATTCTTACAGCATCTCGAGGAATTGAGATGGAGACTGGTTCGATGCGCGGCTGTAATCATCGCCTTGGCTATTGTAATCTGGTGGAACCAGGATTGGATCATGAGGCATGTTTTCCTTTCTATGAGCCAGCCCGACTTCTTTACCTTTGACTTTTTCTGCAGGTACATGAACTTCATGTGTGTGGAAGAAATTCCGATCAACTTTCAATCGACGACCATGGGAGGTCAGTTTTCTTATGCTTTGTGGATGAGTTTCCTGGGAGGTGTCGTGATTGGATTCCCTTTCATTTTCCATCAATTATGGTCTTTTGTAAAACCGGGATTGAAACAGAACGAAAAGAAAATGGTGAAAGGGATCGTTTTCTACGTGAGCCTCCTTTTCTTCCTGGGAATTTTATTCGGGTATTTCATTGTTGCTCCAATGAGTGTGCAATTCTTCGGAACATACCAGATTACCAAAGAGATCAAGAACGACTTTACGATTAATTCGTACATGAGCACCGTACTTTCTACCGTCTTTTATTCCGGGTTATTCTTTTTACTTCCGATCTTAGCTTATATCATGGGAAAACTGGGAATTGTTTCTTCCGGATTCCTTACAAAATACCGGAAGCATTCCATTGTAGTAGTTCTCATCTTAGCAGCGATCATTACTCCTCCTGATATCATCTCCCAGGTAATTGTGAGTATTCCGATACTACTTCTATATGAAATAGGGATTTTCGTAGTGAAACGTGTTGAAAAAGCACGCTTAAAAGAAGAAACAAAGGGGTAATCCGATCTTGTTTTTACCCTGAGTTTTTCTTAGATTTACGCCATCTATGTTTAAGCTAAGGATTCTATTTCTACTCTGCCTGATTCAATGTTCTGTGTATTCACAGCAGACAAAAGTTTCAGGACGTGTTGTTGACGCAGAAACCGGAGAAGGAATGCCTGACGTGAGGGTCCAGTTTCAATACTCGAAAATTGGCACACTTACCGACAGCCTTGGATTTTACACACTTCAAACGTATTATGCAACGGACAGCATCACTTACCTGATGCCTGAATTTAAAATCGTTACCAAAGCAGTCAAAAAAGACCAGGAACAGGTAATTGATATAAAAATGACCGAAGCGGTGATGGACATTACCGAAGTAACCGTGAAACCACCGGATGAGTTTCCTTCCACCACGCTGCACAAAAAGGTCATTGCTCACAAAGACATCAACAACAAGGAAAAACTGAGCTCGTACGACTATGAACTGTACAATAAGATCCAGCTAGACCTGAACAATATCGGGGACAAATTCAAGGACCGGGACATTGTAAAACGGCTCGATTTGGTGATGGGTTACCTGGATTCCATTGACGGTGGAAAAACTTACTTACCCGTCATTTTATCCGAGAATATTTCCCAGTTCAGTTATAAGAACAATCCCAAAAAGAAGCGGGAGTTGGTCTCTGCAACACGCATTTCAGGAATCGAAAACCTACAGCTAAACCAATTCTTAGGGGAGATGTACCTGGATTTTAACATCTACGACAATTACCTGAATATCTTCCAAAAAGCCTTTATCAGTCCGGTCGCGAACTTTGCCCGCAATTATTATAAGTTCTACCTGGAAGACAGTATGTACATCGACAATAACTGGTGTTACAAGCTTCGTTTTAGCCCGAAAAGAACCGGCGATATGACTTTCGAAGGAGAAATGTGGATCAATGACACCACCTACGCTGTTAAATCATTTAAAGCAACATTATCTCCGTGGGCAAATATCAATTATGTGCAGGATATGTACATGGAACATCATTTTGACCAGGTAAAGCCTGAAGTTTGGATGCTTACGGAAGAAAAAATGATCCTGGACCTGAAAGTGACTAAAGGAACAAAACTCTACGGTTTCTATGGACGGAAATATTCATCCCGGAAGAATTTTGTCATTAACAAAGACCACCCGGACGATTATTACAAAAGTGATTTTACGGTAGAACTAGCCGACAGCGCCAAAATAAGGGACAAAAACTATTGGATTATGCACCGGCACATTCCGCTGAATGAACAGGAAAACGGAATTGATAATATGGTCGACTCCCTGAACCACGATCCTTTCTTTAAGTTCCTGAAGAATTCTACCTATATGCTCGCTTCGGGCTATTATCCGATCGGGAAGATTGAGATTGGTTCTATCTACTCGTTCATTTCCGTGAACCCGGTGGAGAAATTCCGAACAGGACTTGCAATCCGAACCTCCAATGCCTTTTCCAAACGAGTGGAATTCGGAGGAAGATTGTTTTACGGTTTCGGGGATGAACGGTTCAAATACGGATTAACCACCCGGATCAATATCACTCCCAGAAAACGTGGGTTATTGATCCTTTACGGAAACAGGGACATTGAACAAATTGGTATTTCGCCTACCGCAGCGGCAGTAGGGTCTACTTTCAGTTCGCTTTTGCGAACCGGCCCACTGGACAAATTGACTTTTGTGGATAAGGCAGGAATTAACCTTGAAAAAGACCTCGGGAAAGATTTCGTGGTATTCGGAGGATTTGAATGGAAGGAATACACCCCACTAGGATTGGCTACTTACGAGCGCCGCAATGAATACGGAGGATTAGACACAATCAGGCACGTACAAAGCTCGGAAGTTACCCTGCGGTTCAGGTGGTGTAAGGACGAAGAGTTTATTTCGGGGAATTTTGACCGGACAACACTACCCTCCAGATTCCCTATTTTATCCATCCAGGGTATTTTTGGAATAAAAGGTCTCTTAGGAAGCGATTACAGCTACCAAAAGCTGGAATTCGCCCTGGAGCACAACCGCAACGTAGGCGTTTTGGGAAGACTTCGTTACGGAATAAATGCCGGAGCAGTTTTGGGAACCGTAGCCTATCCTTTCCTGAAAGTACACGAGGGGAGTCAGTCTTATTGGCTCTATACCAACTCCTTCAACCGAATGTCTTATTTTGAATTTATTTCGGACCGGTACATTGGTGGGTTCATTGAACAGCATTGGCAGGGATTGTTATTTGACCGCATTCCGTTGATCAAAAAACTGAAGTGGCGATTGGTCACTTCCGGCAGGATTACCTATGGCGCAATCAGTCAGAGACACAACGATGTGATGATTATCCCCGCATTTACCAAGCAATTCGGAAATATTCCTTATGCAGAAGCTGCTGTAGGAATTGAGAACATTTTCAAATTAGGCCGTGTGGACCTGGTTTGGAGAATTACCCACCTTGCTCCCGGAATACCGCCTCTGGGAATCCGGGCACGCTGGTCGTTTGCTTTCTAAAGAGGTTAAAAAAGTTCAAGGGTTAAAAAGGTTCAAAGTATTTATACTCAATTTTGAACATTTGAACATTTGAACATTTGAACTTAACTCATCCTAATTGAAAAAAAGTTAAGACCTCGTTTTCTAGTCTAAATTATTGCCGCACTAATCCAGTACGTACGGGATTATAATTTACTCTTCAAAAGCTTCGCTTTTTCTTCTTATTTTCGTAAAGTGAAATTACATACACACGATATCAAAAAGACCTATAAAGGTCGAAACGTAGTAAAAGGAGTTTCGATTGAGGTAAACCAGGGAGAAATCGTTGGTCTGCTGGGACCAAACGGTGCCGGAAAAACGACATCTTTCTATATGATGGTTGGTTTGGTAAAACCGGATGAAGGCCACGTCTTTCTGGACGATCTGGAAATCACGCACTACCCCATGTACAAACGCTCACAATTAGGAATCGGGTACCTTCCCCAGGAAGTGTCTGTATTTCGCAAACTCAGCGTAGAAGACAACATCCTGTCCATTTTGGAACTCTCCGATTTGAGTAAGATCGAACGAAAAGAAAAAATGGAACAGCTTCTGGAGGAATTCAGTTTGACTAAAGTTCGAAAAAACCTGGGAAACAGGCTTTCCGGAGGTGAAAAGCGGAGAACTGAAATTGCCCGTGCATTGGCAACCAATCCGAAGTTCGTTTTATTGGATGAACCTTTTGCAGGTGTAGACCCTATTGCTGTGGAGGATATTCAAAGTATCGTTTCTGATTTGCGGAAACGCAATATCGGGATCCTGATCACAGACCACAATGTACAGGAAACTTTATCCATTACTGACAGAGCTTATTTATTGTTTGAAGGAAGTATTTTGAAATCCGGTACAGCTGAGGAACTGGCTTCTGATGAACAGGTACGCAAAGTATACTTAGGTCAAAATTTCGTGCTGCGCGCAAAAAAATAGGCAGGCATAAAAAAAGCCTCCGTGGGAAGAGACTTTGGTTTGTTTCGTTATTTAGATGCTAAATCAGCGTTTTCCGGTGTGTTATCAACACTTCCATAAGCCTCGCAATGTCCTCTTGAGGATCCGCAAGATGCTAAAACTACCGCTAAGAAAGCAGCCATAGCTGCGTAGGCAAAAAATTTCTTCATAGTTATTGCTTGTTTTTTAGTTTACTAGTTGTTGTCCGATACAAATCTATCATTTTTTAACGTTAGTTAGCACAAATATTATTCACATTCCCCATTTTTCTCATGTGGATTAGTTGTGATTTAATTGAAATATTCCATTTTTTTTTAACGCAGTAATAACCAAACCTACTGTTCATCTACGTTTCAAGCAGCATACTTTTCAACAATTAATGTCCGGCTTTTTCTGTCTGGTCCATTCCATTATATGCATCACAATTTGCTTTTGTCCTGCAAGATGCACTTGCTAAAACAACAAACAGGGCAATTGCAAGAATTCCAAGGATTTTTTTCATGATCTGCTCTTTAATGGTTCGTACTAATTGGTTCTTGTATACAAACTTACTACTTTCAGCGTTATATATTAGGATATTCCGGATTTTTTGTAAAAGGAAACAATTGAAATTGAGGCATTTCGGTAAATTTATTCAGGCAGAATGGCTGTCCGGTCTTTTGATCGGCTTATTAATTTTGAGCTGCCCGTCTCTTTCTGCCCAAAAAACACTTCATTTTTCAGATGCAAGTTTCAAAAAAATCACTAAACGAACCAGCTTCACTTATTCGGACACTTTTTCACTGCAAAACAACCTCCAGGACATCCAGTTCCTTGCTTACAAAAAAGGATACCTGACCTTTGGAATAGATTCCATTGTTCCGAGCGACAGTTTGAAAAGCGAAGCATATTTCACACTCGGTCCCCGTTATAAAGAATTGAACCTTTCCATTCCGGACAAAACGAAACGTGCATTGAGAGAAATCGGGATCAGTCCACGGACCATTGAAACACTTCCTCCGGCTCCTTCGGAAATTTCCAGGAACCTGCAGCGTGTACTCCACGAATTCGAAATCGAAGGATATCCCTTTGCCAGCATTTCGTTTGAAGATCTCCGCGTAGAGAAAGGGGTTCTTTATGCAGAACTGATTATAAGCCCAAATTCCCGCATAAAATGGAATGAACTGATCGTTTCCGGGGAAAAAGTGAAATTGTCTAAAAAATACCTGGAGAACTTCCTGCACATTGAAAAAGACAATTGGTACAATCAGGAACAAGTAGACCTGATCAATACCCGTTTAACCCAATTGACCTTTGTGAGGCAGACCAAACCGGCAGAGATCCTCTTTACTCCTGAAGGCGCTAATCTCTATTTATACATCGAAACAAAACCGGTTTCCTTATTCAACGGAACGATTGGGCTGCAGCAGGATCCCATCAAATTAAAATACCAATTGACAGGTGATCTGCGCTTAAAACTTCAAAATGCATTCAAGCACGGAGAATTGTTCGATTTGAACTGGCGCTCCATTCAACCCGGAAGTCCGCAGCTCAAAATCCAGGCCGCGTACCCCTTTTTATTCAACACGCCTTTCGGACTGGATGGGCAGTTCTCCTTATTCAAACGGGACTCCACTTTCCTGGAATTAAAAACCAGCATTGGTGTAACTTACTTTGTGTCAGGCGGAAAAACACTGACCGGATTCTACAAGAACCAGCAATCCAACCTGTTGAGTGCTGCAAATACCGGATTGGCCTACGGAACTTCTAAAAGTAACGTCTACGGACTTTCTTTCCGGAATCAAACGGTGGATTACCTGCCCAATCCGCGAAAAGGGTTCATCTGGTACCTGGAAGGGAATATCGGGAAACGAACATTGATCAAAGATTCGCTTACCAATCATTACCTCATCTATGGCGGCAAAGTGCAGATCGAATATTACCAATCCCTTGGAAAACGCTTTGTCATCAAAGGAGGTTTATTAAGTGAATCGTTCTACACGAATAATATACAGCAGAATGAGCTCCTGCGTTTTGGCGGAAATCTCTCGCAGCGCGGCTTCATGGAAGACGAATTACTGGGCACTTTCCGTGCAACTCTGACCATTGAGCCCCGGTTTATCCTGGACCAGAATTCCTATTTATTTGTTTTCTACGACCAAAGCTGGTACGAACGAAATATGCAGCAATACCGCAACGATTCTCCAAAAGGTTTCGGTGCCGGACTTAGTTTCGGAACCAACATCGGGATCTTTTCATTGACCTATGCATTGGGACAGCAGTTCTCCAATCCTATCCTGTTCCGGGATTCGAAGGTGCATTTTGGGTACGTCGCTTATTTCTAAAATTTCATTTTAGAAGTTCAATGAGTTAAAAGTTTGAAAGCGTTCAAATCTTCTTCGCTCTACGAGGTTCAAAGAGTTTAAGAGATTCAATTTGAACATTTGAACATTTGAACATTTGAACATTTGAACATTTGAACATTCTTAACTAAAATCAATCAATTCAGCACTTTAATCAATCCCTAAAAACGAAGCCATTATTTTTCCATACCTTGAATGCATGAACTACTTATGTGTATCGGACAGATTATGGAGAACCATTCTGATGGTCATCGGTATACATCTATTCAGTCCGTGGTGTTATTCCCAGGAAGTAGTCGTTACAGGAATAGTCATAAACGAGCAGAACCAGCGGGTATCCGGTGCCGAAGTGAAGCTGGGACAAGCAAATACCAAAACTAATTCGAAAGGAATCTTCACCGCAAGAATAAATGCCTTTCCTGTTCAACTGCATATCAAACACCCGCTTTACAAAGATTATTTTGAAGTTGTCCGTGCTCCGGTCCACAAAAATGACACGATTAAACTGGATTTGATCCTGGAAGGAAAAGAAACCGAACTGGAAGAAGTCACCATCAACTCTTCACGGGTCATTTGGGTATACGACAAGAAAAACACGCACATCATTGATTTCGCGCTCTACGAAAAAGAAATGCTCCTGGTCTGCAAAGAAAATCACCGGTATTTTCTGAGAAGACTGGATTCCATCGGTAAGAAAATAGTAGATGTTCCAATCAAAAAAAATCCGGTCGGTTTATACGGAGATTGCACCGGCGGAACCCATTTAGTCTATGCAGACAGCATTTTCGAGATCAAGTTCATCCGCAACTCCATCGGGATGCTTTCCGGAAATTCGTATGAAGAAACAATGAGGGTATTAGCCCCCTGTGTCATTTCCAGCCCCGACAATATTATCCTGAAAAGACTGGGCGCTCACAACAAACTGGTAGAATACGTGAAAGTGGACTGGAATACCAAAAAACCAAGTCAGCTTTATATCACCAGTGATCAGAAAACGATGCGTCAACTGGATGAGTATGCAACTGCGAATCAGATTGCTGTTCCCTTATCTAACCCTAACTACGGTCGGACCACCGTAGTCAACACCTCAACTGACAGGCAAAGGTGGCAAAACCAGCAGTTTTACAGCCAAATTCTCAAAAAACCATTGTATGCACCTATTTTCGAGATCAATGATTCGGTTTTTGTTTTCGATCATTTCAAAGACAGCGCGCTGGTTTATTCCCTTTCCGGAAATTACATCCGTTCATTCCAGATCAGTTATCATTATTTTGAGAATTGGAAAAGCGAATTATTCCTCAACGAAGAAAAAACAAGGTTATATGCCCGATATGAAACGGAAGGGTTGGTAACCCTCCGGCAAATCGACCCATCTACCGGAAAAGTAATGAATACCGACATCCTGGAAAAACACATTCATCCGATGAACATACAAATCAGGGGGAGTTTCGCTTATTACATATATAAACACTACCTGGATACTAGTCTCCATTACCTCTACAAGCAACCTTTAAAAAAATAACCACGCCTTTTCACTCCATCCATATGAAGCGTTTCACCCACACCGGAATAATTAGTTTACTCCTCTTTGCAGGAACAACTTTCAATTCCTGCTGGTCACAGGTTGAAGCCATTGTGAAAGGGAAAGTGGTGAATGAAGCGGGGTTACCTGTCCAAAATGCAGTTGTCAAACTGGGCATTCGGGACACCCGCACCAATTCATCCGGTTTTTTCATCGTTAAGAATATTGAACTCCCGGCTCAGCTAACTGTAAAACATTCTTTGTACAAAGAGTATCAGGAAATGATTGTTCATCCCGACAAATGGAAAGATACGGTCCGGATATTTATAGAAATGACCGGAAAAGAAAAGGAACTGGAAGAAGTAACCGTTTCTGCCGATAAGATATTTTGGGTATATACCCGAAAACAAGCCAATATATTGGACTTTATCCTTCAACCCGATAACGAAATTATGCTTTGCTGCAGGGATGAAGACAATTATTTCCTACGAAGCCTGGATCCAAAGGGAGAAAAAATAAACGAAACCCGGATCCGGAAGAATCCGCAACAGTTATACCGTGATTGTATGGAAAGCATTCACCTGGTTTATTCGGACAGTATCTATGAAACTGCACTCATCAACAATTCGATCGGTTTTTTCCAGGCAAGAGCAACATTGGAACTCTTCAAACTATTAAAATCCTGTGTTTACAAAGATGATAATAACCTGATCAAATACACTTATTCCAATATAGATCAGCGCATTGAGTATACTTCGATTAACATTCAAACAAAAAGTTCACAAACGATTTATGTCGGGGAAAATCGCGTGCACAACAGGGGACTTCGAGACTTCATAGCAGACAACAATGTATCCGATGAACAGTTATTCCACACTTTAGACCCGGAATTAATCCGGATTACAAGAAGTAAATGGGCCAAACGAAAATTATATGAACAGGTGTTGACGCTTCCTGTCTATATTCCGCTATTTGAACTCAATGATTCACTGATCATCTTTGATCATCTCAATGATTCTGCTATTGTCTTCACCAAAGAAGGCACTCTCGTTCGTTCCTTCCCGATCTTCTACCAGTATTTCCCTGGCTGGGAAAATGAGCTTATTACCAACCTCGAGAAAACAAAAGTCTATGCGCGTTATGAATCCGAAGGAATAGCAACTTTGCGGGAAATCAATCCTGCAACCGGAAAGACCGAACGTATCCTGAAACTGGAAAAGCATGTTTTTCCTGAACATCTTCAAATCCACGGCGATTTCATTTATTACCTCTACAAAGATTACCTAGACCAGAGTATGCACTATCTTTTTAAGCAGCGCTTGGAATGAGTAACGCAAAATCAGGAATCAATTGTTGATTTTTTTGTAAATTTCACCTATCAAAAAAACACACGGTGCGTCAGCTAAAATTTCTTTTACTTATTTTATTCTCCTCACTGGCGGCAACAAGCTGGGGCCAGGATGATCTCATTATAAAAGGAAAAGTAGTCAACGAAACAGGAAATCCGGTGAGAAATGCCTCTGTTCAGATTGATATTCACAACGCGCGCACCAATGCCAATGGATATTTCATCCTGAAAAACGGAAATTTTCCGGCGCAGATAACCGTGAAAGCAAACCAATACAATATATATACGGACATCCTGTTATTTCCTGAGAAGTGGAAAGACACTATGCTCGTTTCCGTAGTTCTGACGTCCAAAGAAACACAACTCGAAGAAGTCACCGTTAGTGCAAACAGTAAGTTTTGGGTTTATCCGCGCAAACAGGCCAATGTACTCGACTTTAAAGTAGAACCGGACGGAAACATCCTTTTATGCTGCAGCGATGAGCACAAGTATTTCCTGCGTCATTTGAATGAAGCGGGAGATAAAATGTATGAAACATCGATCCGGAAACACCCGAAACAGATCCGGCAGGATTGCGGCGGAAAATTCCACCTGGTTTACAATGACAGTATTTACGAGACTTCCATTGTAGGACAATCTGTGGGGATCTTTTCACCTGCACCTTATTACAAGGCAATCGGTATTCTGGACAACTGCTCCTATTCCGATGATACCTCGATTATCATTCGAACCTACATGAATCAAAAACAGTATCTGGAATACCAGTTGATCACCAAAAAAACACGGAATAGTAAAACGCTTTACGTGAGTCAGGACCGGCAAAAAACCCGCCAGTTAAAAGATTATCAACGGGAGACTAAATTAACGGTAGGAGAAATCCTGAAGGAATCCAACGCCAATCACAGCGACAAATTATCAAACGACAACTCTGACCTAAAAAAAGCACGTGAAAGGTGGACTACCCAGCAATTCTACGATATTATCCTTTTAAAACCGATCTATGCTCCGCTGTTCGAGTTGAATGACTCCTTAATCATTTTCGACCATCCGAACGATTCGGCCATTGTGTTTACGAAAACCGGTATCCGGGTACGCAGCTTCCCCATCTCTTACCAATATTTCAGAGGCTGGAAAAATGAATTGATTCCGAACATTGAGAAAACGAGTATCTATGCACGGTTCGAACGGGATGGAATTACCAGTTTGAGAAAGATCAATTTGATCAACGGAAAAACGGAAGAGGTGGTTCAGATAAGAGACCATATTTACCCGGAACACATTCAAATCCGACAAGACTTTATCTACTATGTTTACAAGGACTACCTGGACCTGAGTATGCATTATATTTTCAAACAGCATTTGACAAACAGATAAAGATTTGATTTCGTTTGAAAAGAAAGTATTTTTGCGTATCTTCAGGTAAGAATGAAAAACAACACAGAACCCATCAGCAATCCTGCTGAATTTACAGAACGATTTATCAATCAAACCAACAGTCCGGTTTTCCTCACGGGAAAAGCAGGGACAGGTAAAACCACGCTTTTACGCAAAATTGTAGAAACTACCCACAAAAATACGGTCATCGTAGCGCCAACCGGGATTGCAGCTTTGAATGCCGGTGGAGTAACGATCCATTCCTTTTTCCAGCTCCCATTCAGTTCATTTATTCCCGATTTTATTTCCGATGGACTGGTGCAGGGAAATACCAAATTCGAATCGAAAGAAACACTAAAACGCCATTTTCATTTCAATAAAACCCGCCAAAACCTCATCCGGAATGTGGAACTGCTGATCATTGATGAAGTTTCCATGCTGCGTGCCGATCTACTGGATGCCATTGACTGGACTTTGAGAAATGTGCGTAAGAACAACAATCCGTTCGGAGGACTTCAGGTCTTGTTTATCGGAGATCTGCTGCAGCTTCCGCCGGTCATTAAACCGGAAGAATGGAGCGTACTGCAAAAATACTATCACGGGATTTTCTTCTTCAATGCGCGTGTACTTCAGGAACAGGCGCCCGTTTACATTGAACTGGATAAGATTTTCAGACAGGACGATCAGCTTTTCATTGATTTATTGAACAACCTGCGAAACAACCAGGTCACGATCGACGATCAGCGCTTATTGGAAAAATACGTGAATCCGCATTTCGATTCTACCAAAGAAGAAGGTTACATTACATTGACCACCCACAATTCGAAAGCGGACCAGATGAATGCCACTGCACTGAATTCCCTGAACGAAAAATCCGTCACCTATTCTGCAGAGATCAAAAACGATTTCCCGCCTCATCTTTATCCACTGGAAAAAGAAACAGAATTGAAAGTAGGTGCACAAATCATGTTCATTAAGAATGATATTTCGTTCGAAAAAAACTTCTACAACGGTAAAATGGGTATCATTGAGTCCCTAACCGCTGACGAGATCCGTGTTTACTTCAAAGATGAAAAACGAAGTATTACGGTTGAAAAATACGAGTGGAACAATATCAAATACACACTGAACGAGCAAACAGGTGCAATCGAGGAAGAGATCCTCGGGACCTTTGTTCATTACCCGATCAAACTCGCCTGGGCCATCACCATTCACAAAAGCCAGGGCTTAACTTTTGACAAAGCTGTTTTGGATGTTTCACAGGTTTTTGCTCCGGGTCAGGCCTACGTTGCCTTATCCCGGCTTAGAAGCCTGGAAGGGTTGGTGCTGTTAAAACCGCTTTCCATGAACGGTTTGGTAAATGACCAATCCGTTGTTTCCTACGCTTCCAACAAAGCCCCGGAAGAACGCATGAAATTATTCCTGGACCAGGAAACCGCCCGATTTGTTTATACCAGCCTGGTTCAGGCCTTTGATTGGTATGATTACACGGCTAAATGGGCAACCTTTGAACTGGGATTTAAAAGCCAGGGACCTAAAACGGAAAAAGGAAAAGATAAATCCTGGGTAGCAAATCAGCTTCAAACCATTCAATCCACTTTTGATGCTGCTCGAAAGTTCCAGAACCAGCTGGCCAATCTTTTTTCGAAAGAGAAGCCGGAATGGGAATTCATTCACGAACGCGTGCAGGCTGCCTACCAGTATTTCTACAAACCGTTGGATGCTCAGGTTTATTCGATCATGAAACGACGGTATGAATTGGCTAAGATCAAGAAAACGAAAAGTTATTTGGATGAACTGGAAGAACTGGAGCAGGAAGTAGTTGCTGTTGTTCACCGGTTGATGAAGGGCCGTTTGCTGATGGAAGCAATCCTGAACCAAAAACCATTTACGAAAGAAACGGTAAGATCTGTTGAGATCACGAATTACGTCATCGCTAAAAGCCACAGCATTCAGCAGGAAATGCGTGCAAACCGTTCCATGATGGACGAAATGATGGAAGAAGACTTTACGGATGTGATGGAACTGGTGAAACCCAAGAAGATCAAAGAGGAAAAGATCGTTAAGAAAAACACCTATGAGATCACTTTAGAACTATTCGAAGAAGGAAAAACACTGGAAGAAATCGCTGCAGAACGCCAGTTGGGAGTATCCACCATTGAAGGACATTTTGCCAGACTGATCCAGCAGGAGAAAATCGACATTACTGCCATTCTGGATCTGAAACGCATCAGCGAGATCGAGTCTTACCTGGAAGATGCCGAAGGAAAAACACTTGGAGTATTGAAAGAAGAGTTGGGAGACAAGGTAAGCTATGCCGAATTGAAATGGGTCCAGGCTTCGAAGATGTTGTGATTCAGTATTTTCTTCACTTTAATATCTTTTTATTTTCAATTTCCTGTAAAACAAGTATCTGTTGAATTGCTATTTGGTTCAATTTGATCAATCTGTCTTTTTGCGGGAGTTTTTCACTGATGAAAACAGCATTGAGATTTTCCATATTAGCAAGACAAATGAGTTCATTAATACCAGCATAGTCCCTTAAGTTTCCTTTCAAATCTGGATTGGCTTCGCGCCACTGCTTAGCCGTCATTCCAAAAAGAGCTACATTAAGCACGTCTGCCTCATTTGCATAAATAACTAAGGTTTGCGCAGCTGAAAGCTCCTGTGGTATTAAATTGCGCTTGATAGCATCAGTATGAATATGGTAATTGATTTTTGCTAGTTCGCGTTTGGCAGTCCATCCTAATTGTTTTTGCTCTTCTTCTTTGAGTCGCTGAAATTCTTTAACCATATACAGTTCGAATTCCACCGATATCCAACTAGCAAACTTAAAAGCAATATCCTTGTGAGCAAAAGTTCCTCCATATCTTCCGGATTTAACTATCATCCCCTTAGCATTCGTTGTGTTAATCCATTTAAGAGGTGAAAGAGTAAACGCATTCAATCCGGCTTGGTTTTTAAACCCCTCGAATTCGAGGGGTTTAAACTCACTATTATACAATGACTCCCAAATTCCCAAATACTCAATAGTATTCCGGTTTCGCAACCAATTGGCTATAACAGCATTAGCATCATCCGTCTTATATTTTGCAATATCAGTAAGTGATATAAAATCCGAATCATCGATTACTATTATTGCTACACTGGTGTCTTTTATATTAATCTTAGCCATTTAAAATGTTTACTTATCCAATTTAAGTAAAATTATTTAATGTCCTATTCATACAAAAAATCACACCCGCCACAACAGATGTGATTTCACCAAACTTCCAAATACTACTCGTCATTCAACCAACTCAAATGACTTTGTTCCCTATTAGAATACAAATGGTCCAAAAAGTAACAACCCCGAAGCGATGAGAATCATCTGCTTCGGGGTTGTTATTATCTTAATGGCTCTTTCTTACAAAGAGAAAGCTGCTTTTACTTTATCTACGAAATCCAATTTTTCCCACGTGAACAATTCTACTTCTTTCACTACTTGCGTTCCGTCAGGAGCAGTAAATGTCTTCTTCACCACTTCATTCTTACGTCCCATGTGTCCGTAAGCAGCAGTTTCAGAATAGATCGGGTTTCTCAATTTCAAACGTTGTTCGATTGCATAAGGACGTAAATCGAAGATCTCAGCACATTTCTTAGCAATTTCTCCGTCTGTCATGTTTGCTTTCGAAGTTCCGTAAGTATTGATGAACAAACCACAAGGTTTAGCAACACCAATTGCATATGAAACCTGTACCAAAACCTCATCACACAAACCTGCAGCTACTAAATTCTTAGCAATATGACGAGTTGCGTATGCAGCCGAGCGGTCTACTTTTGAAGGATCTTTCCCGGAGAATGCCCCACCACCGTGAGCACCTTTTCCACCGTATGTATCTACAATGATCTTACGACCTGTCAAACCCGTATCTCCGTGAGGACCTCCGATAACGAATTTTCCTGTTGGGTTGATATGGTAAGTGATCTGATCGTTGAATAAAGCTTGCAATTCCGGCTTCAATTTCGCTTTTACACGAGGAATAACGATGCTGATGATATCTTCTTTGATCTTTTTCAACATCTCTGCTTCTGCTCCGAAATCATCGTGCTGTGTAGAAACAACGATCGAATCAATACGTTGAGGAACATTGTCGTCAGAATACTCAATCGTAACCTGTGATTTTGCATCCGGGCGCAAATACCCGATGATATGAGATTCGTTATTGCGGATTTTAGACAATTCCTGTAGGATATTGTGTGCCAAATCCAAAGCCAACGGCATATAATTGTCGGTTTCTTTCGTTGCGTAACCGAACATCATTCCCTGGTCACCGGCTCCCTGAGCTTCTGCTTTCGCTTCGAAGTCATCATTGGAAACCTTACGGTCAACTCCCTGGTTGATATCCGAAGACTGATCGTGGATTGCAGAAAGAATTCCACAAGAGTTCGCTTCGAACATATACTCAGACTTCGTGTAACCGATCTTACGGATCACATCACGTGCAATCGCCTGAACGTCCAGGTAAGTATTTGTTTTTACCTCTCCGGCCAAGACCACCTGACCTGTTGTTACTAACGTTTCGCAAGCGACCTTCGATGTGGGGTCGAAAGCCATAAAGTTATCAATTAGCGCATCTGAAATTTGATCCGCTACTTTATCCGGGTGTCCTTCAGAAACTGATTCTGAGGTAAACAAGTATGACATAGTCCTTGAGTATAAAATTTATTGGGTGCGAAATTAGTGAAAAAAAAGAAATTGGTTCGCGAATGTTGAAAAAACAAACCGTTAATATTCTATTAAATCAATAGACTAGTCGAGAGAAAGTACTTTTCCTTGTAAAATTGCTCCAACAGAATCTAAAACAGATTCCTCCGGGTAATGAGTCCCTTCACCTTTAAAACTTTTCACATAAACAGTCTTGGAATCGAAAACAATTCGGTTCATATCAAGTCTTGCCTGCTGGAATGATTTAATAAGCGTTTTATAGCGTTTTGCTGACAAATCACGGGATTCAGATTCCAGTTGATATAAAGTAAGTTCAAATACAATTCCGGGATACTCCAACTGGACTTCATGAAGCCGGTCAAGCTGATTATTGAAAAACGCTTTATAAACACCTTTCTTAAAATAGATACTATTGTCTTCCGGGCTTACCGATTTAGGCAGGGAATGAAGATAAATACTTTGCAGACAAAGGGCAAAAAGAATACAGGCTAACCATTTCATGGAAATAAATATACCGATTTGTTTTACCGGTGGCAAGTTTAAGTATCTTGATCGGGAAACTCTTCCACCATACCTGATTTCCAATGCGTTTTTGAATCTTTATTCTATATTTGGAAGATGCTCCTGCGACTTCAGTTGATTCTATCCCTATTCTTTTGCACTATCCATGGATTTGCGCAGCAACCCGCCTATTTCATGTTCGGACAAAGCCAGTTTGAAGGAATTGACATCTACAATATCATCCAGGACCTGGAACACAATTATTGGTTTGCAACTGATCAGGGAATCTATAAACACGATGGATACCGATTCGAAAAGATTGAATGCTCGCAGATGAAAGCGAATTCCGTATTCAATTTCGCCATCAATAGTAAAGGGGTCATTTACTGCAGCAATTTGAGCCAACAGGTTTTTCAAATCAAAAACGGGAAATGCACGCTGGCTTTCACTATTCCGGATAAAGGAATGGATATTCATATCCTGATTAATAAGCAGGATGAATTATACATCTCGACCAGTAAGAAAGTATATGTTCTGAATTCAAATAACCGATTGATTCATGCCCCCAAATTAACTAATGGAAGGTCACTCGGTCCTCCACATCTACTGGCAAACGGATCTGTTATCCAACATTGGTCGAATAGCGCCAATGTTTACATTTATAAAAACGGACAATTTAGAACAATTCCGATTTCAAAAGGAAAAGACAACTCCGATTCAGATTATCTGCTACACTTTGTCAAGCTCGGAGCAAAAACCTACGCCGTTGACAATCTGAAAAAGGATATCTATACGTTCGACATTCATCATTTAAGCGCTGAAAAAACAACCATCAAATTAGCAAATGAAAATTTGTTGATTCGGTTCTACTCTATTGACAATAAATTATGGGTTAGTGACAATATCGCAGGAGTATCTATTTTAAACACCCAACTCAAGCGCATTCACTCCTGCGACAAACTGTTTCCGGAACACTTTATTTCGTTCATTTACCAGGATCACGAAGGAAATATGCTACTCGCTACTTTTGATGAAGGAGTGATTGTAATCCCGGATATTCGAATCTCTGATGTTGAACCTGAATTCTCCAATTATAAAATAACGCGTTTGGTAAGGGGAACTGATTCTGAATTGTTTTTAGGAACTCGGGATGGTGGAATCTTAAAATACAATGGGCAAGTACAGACGATTTCACCATCATCCAATAAAGGAGTTGAAAGCATCTTCTATTGGCCGGAACACCAGCTTGTTTTTGAAGACACCAAATGTTTAACCGTTCATTTCAATCAAACGAAAAAAAGCATCTTAAACTATGGGGCCTTGAAAGATTTGGTATTCATGGGTTCCAACAAAATTTTTATGGCCTTGAATGCCGGTGTTTATTCTGCTACTTATGATCCAATTAGTAAAACATTTGATCGCAGCGAACAATATTTGCCGGATCGTTCTTACAGCATTGAAAAAGAACAAAACAACATCTATGTATCAACCGCTTCCGGACTAAAATTCTCCTCCGATTCCAAAACATTCGTCTCCTTAAAAAACAATGGGCAGGTTATTCATGCATTAGATATTGAGGAAAACAATGGTTTTGTATACGTAGCGAGTCTCAAAAAAGGGGTGCTGATTTACAAAAACGGAAAATTTGTCAATCAATTACATCCTCGCTACAACGGTATCAGGCTAACTATTTTTAAATTCATTATCCATGAAAAACAAATCTTTGCCAACACCCAATTCGGCCTGTTGATTCTGAACCTCAAAGGAGAAATCATAAACTGCCTCAATAAATCGACCGGATTAACCGCCAACAAAATAATCGATTTTGCTCTTTTCCGGAATGAACTCTGGATCACGCACTCCCGGGGAATTCAACGTTTTGACTTGTCAGGCATTACCACAAAAGTTGAAAAACCCATTATTCTTTTACGCGAA
>CAMLDR010000031.1 GCA_946478775.1 uncultured Flavobacteriales bacterium | reverse complement strand
CAGACAAAACGGGAGTAAGAATGAAAACAGTTTCGTAAGAATTCATAATTAAACTAATTTGTTATTAATACTAAAATACCACCAAGACACACTTAGCGGGGTGCAAAGGTAGGAATAAAATCTTTACGATAATCCTAATTTTAAGAATGTTGCTTGTTTTTTACACGGTAAGCAGGTGATTATTCTACTCTACAGGAAAACGGACACATTTTTTGACAGAAAATGAAGGAGGGCCCAAGCATAAAGTAAAGGCGCTTTTTAATAATCCAATTTAGAACCAATCTGAATTGTTGTGAGCTATACCTTCTTAGCAAACTTTCTTTTTCACTTTCCATTGCTTTTACCTAAATTCGCGCGTCGAATAATTGTTAAAACCAACTTTCAAAAGCTAGATTTTTCCATATATGAATACCTATCAAGATTACATCCAAGAAATTGAAGAAAGAAAAACGCAGGGCCTTCACCCAAAGCCAATCGATGGCGCAGAGTTATTAAGCGAGATCATCACCCAGATTAAAGACGTTAATAACGAATACCGGGAAGATTCACTGAAGTTTTTTATTTACAATACCTTGCCAGGAACAACACCTGCTGCGGGCGCAAAAGCGAAATTCCTGAAAGAAATTATTCTCGGACAAGAGCTGGTGAACGAAATCACTCCTGCGTTTGCGTTTGAATTGTTGTCGCACATGAAAGGCGGACCTTCTATTGAGGTGTTACTTGATTTGGCTTTGGAAACAGATGTTTCGATTGCAAAACAAGCTGCGGAAGTGCTGAAAACACAGGTTTTCCTTTACGATGCGGATACGGACCGTTTGAAAGAAGCTTTTAAGAACGGAAATGAAATTGCTAAGGAGATTGTTGAAAGCTACGCACAAGCGGAGTTCTTCACCAAACTTCCGGATGTGGCTGAAGAAATCAAAGTGGTGACATTTATTGCCGGTGAAGGAGATATTTCTACGGATTTATTGTCGCCGGGTAACCAGGCGCACTCGCGCTCGGACCGTGAATTGCACGGTAAATGCATGATCACGCCGGAAGCGCAGGATCAGATCAAAATGCTGCAGGTACAACATCCCGATGCAAGCGTCATGCTGATTGCTGAAAAAGGTACGATGGGTGTTGGTTCATCGCGTATGTCGGGGGTAAATAACGTGGCACTCTGGACAGGTAAACAAGCGAGTCCCTATGTTCCGTTCGTGAACTTTATGCCAATTGT
Organism: uncultured Flavobacteriales bacterium; assembly: GCA_946478775.1. The sequence goes on along the minus strand of CAMLDR010000031.1, from coordinate 28,423 downwards.
TGGAGGTACAAACGGGATTTCCCCGATTTTCCTCACAACTGTGGATGTTACCGGTGGAATTGGACTGGACCTGAAAAACTGGGTAAAGAAAACCGATGCTGACGGAAACGTTCTCCGCAACGAGAACGACGAACCGATTTTGGAACAAACCTATTCTGTGGCTACAGGTACGGTATTGACCATTAATACCAAAACAAAAAAACTATACAACGGCGATAAAGAACTAATCGATATTTCGAAAGCATTCACTCCGCAAAAGATGGAATTCATCAAGGCTGGCGGATCTTACGCAATCGTTTTCGGTAAAAAGCTGCAGACATTCGCGGCAAAATTGTTGGAAATCGATATTCCGACGGTCTATGCTCCGTCCAAAGAAATCTCGATTGAAGGACAAGGGTTGACGGCGGTGGAAAAAATCTTCAACCGGAACGCTGTCGGAATTCCTGCAGGAAAAGTATTGCACGCCGGTTCAGATGCGCGTGTAGAAGTAAATATCGTAGGTTCGCAGGACACAACCGGTTTGATGACTGCCCAGGAATTGGAAGCAATGGCTGCAACGGTTATTTCACCGATCGTGGATGGTGCATATCAATCAGGATGTCACACAGCATCCGTTTGGGATAAGAAAGCGCAGGCAAACATTCCAAAATTGATGAGCTTCATGAACAACTTCGGTTTAATCACTGCGCGTGACCCGAAAGGTGTTTATCATGCCATGACGGATGTAATCCATAAAGTATTGAATGACATTACAATCGACGAGTGGGCGATCATCATTGGTGGTGACTCCCACACGCGTATGTCGAAAGGGGTTGCATTCGGTGCGGATTCCGGAACAGTTGCCCTGGCGCTTGCTACGGGTGAAGCTTCCATGCCGATTCCCGAATCAGTGAAAGTAACTTTCAAAGGAACGATGGCTGAGCACATGGATTTCCGTGATGTGGTTCATGCTACACAAGCACAAATGCTGCAAAAGTTTGGCGGCGAAAACGTATTCCAGGGTCGAATCATCGAAGTTCACATCGGAACACTTACGGCTGACCAGGCATTTACCTTTACAGACTGGTCTGCAGAAATGAAAGCAAAAGCTTCTATCTGTATTTCGGAGGACGATACGCTGGTTGAATCTTTGGAAATTGCCAAAGGCAGGATTCAGATTATGATCGATAAAGGAATGGATAACGCAAGACAGGTTCTCCAGGGATTGATCAACCGGGCAGATAAGCGTATCGCTGAGATTAAATCGGGTGAGAAACCGGCTTTGACTCCGGATGCCAATGCGAAATACTACGCAGAAATGGAAGTGGACCTGGATCAGATCTCAGAGCCGATGATTGCCGATCCGGATGTAAATAATAAGGATGTATCCAAAAGATATACGCATGACACGATCAGACCGTTGTCTTTCTATGGCGGAGATAAAAAAGTAGATCTTGGGTTTATTGGTTCCTGCATGGTTCACAAAGGCGACATGAAGATTCTTGCGCAAATGTTGAAAAACGTAGAAGCACAATACGGGAAAGTGGAGTTCAAAGCACCGTTGGTGGTTGCTCCGCCTACTTACAACATCGTGGATGAATTGAAAATGGAAGGCGACTGGGAAGTTTTACGGAAGTATTCCGGTTTCGAATTCGATGACGATGCTCCGAAAGGTGAAGCGCGCACGAAGTACGAGAATATGTTGTACTTAGAGCGTCCGGGTTGTAACCTGTGCATGGGGAACCAGGAAAAAGCAGAAAGAGGAGATACCGTTATGGCAACATCTACCCGTTTATTCCAGGGAAGAGTTGTGGAAGATACCGAAGGTAAAAAAGGAGAATCATTGCTTTCTTCTACACCGGTTGTAGTGCTTTCTACGATCCTTGGAAGAACTCCGACCATGGAGGAATACAAAAAGGCAGTAAAAGGGATTAATCTGACGAAATTTGCACCTCCGCACAAGTTGCTGGTGAATTGATAATACAAAGTAGGGGCGCGATTAATCGCGCCCCTCTAGTTAAAATTTGATCCGATATTCGATGTTCGCAATAAAATGTCTTGTCAGGCCATCCGGACGGGCTTCTCTAAAGAGAAACGGCATTCCCGCATTGAGTTGAATAGCGTGTTTACTGTTTATTTCATAATCGATGTAAAGATTGCCATTTAGTGTCAGTCCCTGCGAGCCTTTGATTTCTTGTTTAACATTCAACTCGTCCGTGTATTTGTCGTTTGACAAATGAAAGATCGGCAGAATACTCGGCGTCAGTTTTAGTTTTGATTTAATCTTTATCGGATAAGATACCCGCAGCAAGACGTCACCACTTCGTTCAAATTTATTGGTTGACTGAAAATTCCTCAGTTTGGAATCAACCGGATAATTTCCGGCAATGAACTGATTGCCATTTTGTGTGACCGGCTGTTGAATGGCTGCTACCAATTGAATTTTCCAGATTTCATATCCTACTCCGAATATTAAATCAACGGTTCCCAAACTTGCCTGGTAATCCATTGGAAGCGGGAGATTGTCATGAGTCCTGTTTGCGTTCGATAAGGGTATTTTTGCGCCTAAGGTAAGTTTGACACTTTTGCCGGCTTTGTAGTTGGCGTTTACAAAAATGTCCGAAAGTCCGAAGACAGAGATCCCGTTTCCTTCCTGAGCAAGTGTTGTCAGTTTCAGGTCAAGTCCGAATTTCTTGCTCAATTGCCTGTTATATTCCAAATACGCGCCATAAACAGAAATAGCGTTGTCTGCTTTTCCATAAAAAGCCCCTGCTTTCAATTGGTTATTCAAAACTTTGGCACTATCGGTACTATTGGGTTTAAAACTGTCGATGGTACAAAAGCCAGCGTCGCTGCAACCTTGTCCATACGAATGGCCTGCAACTAAAGTAAATAAGGCTGTCAGAATCAGAATAAATTTCAATTTTGTCATGTTTTGCTATCAGTTTTTAATGATTTTCTTTTGATCAACCTGCCCGTTATCTCCATAGATTATCAAGTAATATACTCCATTGCTCAGATTGCTCAAATCCACTTCAGTAACAGGATTCGTTGTGGTTATTAGTTGTATTTTCTGTCCGATATGATTGCAGAGGTAGATTTTATTCTCCGCCAAAGCACCGTTGTTGAGTGCGATCATCACTTTGCCGCTCGTCGGATTAGGATAGATTGCTAATTCCGGATCTATTGAACTCCCATTGACTGATAAGGGGGAACAATTTAAGGCTGTTCCTGTTTGTTCGGAAAAAGTTCCGTTGGCAGCACTCCAATCATACCAAATGCCGCCGGTACCAGATTGCCAGTCGTTTAAGTCAAATGTTTTGCTACCCGTTTCGTCTCCTTTTATCTGGTAAACTTTTAAGGCTTCTCCACCCAGATTCCAGGTCAAAGGATTTCCTGAACTACAGGTTTCAGGTGTTTGATCAGCCAGTTCACAGTTGGATTGGATAAAGTAGGCATTGTCATCGTAGGTAGGATCCCCTCCAAAAACCCGGGCGATTCCGTTTGTGTCGATACATACAGCGGTGTATTCGTCACAGGCAATTGCTTTTGCATGACTTCCATAGTCATTGGAGATTCGCGCCAAAAACGTAACAAGCCTTCCTTTCCGGTCCGGATTATCAAAATGAGTGTCCGTTATGGTATTGATTAAATAGGTGTTTTGGATAAATGATGAGGAGTCTACTGTAACCAGGTTATTGAATGGATTTGCAAGTGCTGTTGAAGAAGTTACAGTGCCATTTTGGGCAGAAAAATAGTATTCGCCCTGAATTGCCATCCCGGCACTGGTTCCGCCAATGACGATATTCCTGTTCTGGATTGCCAGATTAATGGCATCGCTTACTGGCGTATTTCTCCAATAAGTGATGTAAGTCCATTGGTCGCCACCGGCAAACCAAATGGCTTCTGCCTGATTTATTTTTTGTAAAACATAAGGATCGGTACTTGCCGAAGCATTATTGCAAACAATGGTCTCAACCGAATTTACCGGAATACCCAAATCCGAATACAAATAAGAATTATAACCATCACTTCCGGTTGCCCGCAACACCAATATGTCACCCCCATTGGCTCTTTGAAGAAACCACATCATGGCGTTGTCATCTTCCGTTGCACCACCCATTAAACAAATGCCTCCGGCCGGGCTGGTAACCAAATCAGTTGCATTGCCGGTAAAATAAGACGTATAACTCTGCCCGAAACCTATAAATGGGGTCAATGTCAAAATTGAAAGTAGAATTTTGTTCATAGTGTTTGTTTTAGTGTTACTTCTTTTTGTTTCGTGCCCTTTAATCAGTTTGTCAAATTACTTTCCGGAATCAATTTCTAAGTATTGATTGAGTTCATAGAACGAATTTCCTAATTAATTGTGAGTTAAACAAATGAGAGTGTTAATGAGTCGTGTTTATTTGTCTAGACCTTCAAAAACATAAAGTGTTGTGTATTCTATGGATTTGAAATTCTCCCATACAAATCCTCGTTTTAATAAACTTTTGCTTAATAACGAATCAATGACAAAAGATTAGTATGTCATTTTTAAATTTTTCAGTGTCTTTGAATGGGCGAAAAATGATTTGATGCGAACAATAATAACTCCTCTGGAATAGAAAAAGTAATTTTATCCTGTTTGAACAGCAATGATTTTCAGTGCTAAAATTGAAGAGGGATAACTAAGTTACACTAAACAATTGTTAGATATTGGTGTTCTTATCATGCCTCTTGAAATATCTGTTCTTGTTGACAAATTGTTGTCATTAGAATTTCAAGTTGGGAATTCATTTTTAAATCTCTCTCTTGTTTACGTCTTAGAATCCCTCTACACGCTTGAGGACTTAAATAAAATTTTTCAGGTACATCGTCAACTTGAACAATGTCTTCAATTGTACTTTCAATTGGGGTGTTTGGAACGGTCGAACTGTTTAAATATAAATTTTGACTTATTAAAATAACGTTGTCTAATAGATACAGATCCGCGCCTAAATTATTAGGAGTCTTTTTAGTTGATTTATACCAACAAGTGACGTCTTGGTTGGTTTTTTGTTTTAAAAAAATGTCAATTTGGTTGCCAATCCATTTTACAACTGGCACGGCCCAAGAGTTCCCAATTGCTTGAAAACGGTTGGTATCACTATTTCCATTAACGGAGGTGTAATTGTCGGGGAAACCCATTAGTCGTTCACATTCTAATGGCGTAAATCTTCTAATTCTGTCGTCCTGTGCAATGTATAAAGAACCGTTGTATGCCGCCGCATTACCATTCCATTTAGTTCCATAAGCTGAATAAAGACAATCTGTATATTCTCTAAATATTTCAAACTTTGTATCGCCTTTATAGAATACTTTTTTATCAAGTATTTCATTAGTTTGAACACCATCAGAAAACAGATTAAATATGTTTCGGTTTGAATAATCTTGTTTTGATGCTTTTAGTGCTTTTACAATATTTTGATTGTCAAATTCAAAAAGTACTTGGTCGGGACGAAAGTCTTTACCGCCTGCGAGTACATAAAGTCGTTTACGTTGTTGAGCCAAACCGAAATATTTTGCGTCAATTACACGCCACGCAACATTTCTATTTGGTCCCTCTAAATAGCCAGATTTTGTCCACTTACTAACTTTAATTTCATCTTCAAACCCAGCAAGTCCCGCTATAAAATTTCCAAAAGCATTTGTTTTGTCATTAAGAACCCCTTCAACATTTTCCCATAGAACTATTGAACGGTCTTTTTTTTCTTTTTCTCTAATTGTATCAATTGCATTTGCAATTTCTATAAATGTAATTGTAAGTTGTCCTCGTTTGTCTGCCAGACCATTTTTCCAGCCTGCAAGTGAAAATGCTTGGCAAGGTGTGCCACCGCAAAATAAATCAGGTGCTTGAACCTTTCCTTTTAGAATTAAGTCAGGAAGTTCAGTCATATCACCTAAATTGAGTATGTTAGGATAATGATGATGTAAAACCTTTGATGGAAATTCAGCAATTTCAGAACTCCATAGTTGCTCGTGCCCAAAAGGTGCAAAAGCTAATTGAGAAGCCTCAATTCCCGAACATACACTGCCAAAAGTTAATTTGTGCCTCATCTTCTTTTTCAAATTGTCTCTAATACAAAGATACTAACTGATAATTATAGTATGCAAGAAAAAATAATTAGTATTTACTAACTATTTGCCTTCTCTGCAATTTTTGCTTTCCATAGGTCTAAGTCATACCATGGACAACCTTTACACCCGTTTTCATCATGAGGTGTAGTGCCTTGCCAACTCTCATTTCCAATGTAGTACCAAGTCAGCCCCATAAAATCGCCTCTTTTGCCAGTTTTCACACAGGTATCACAGTAGCGAGATTTCCACATATTGGTTTGATTGGAGAGCAATTGAAATTTGTTTCTGATTTGATCGTCACTCATATCGTTCGGATTATCACTTTCTGGTACGTTCCATCTTTGAGAAGGGAATTTATGATCAATTAAAAGTTCGATATCGCCTCTTATAATATTGAAACAAACCTCTCTATTACCAAAGAGCTTTTTTATCCTGGTTTTTAAAGTATCTGACATCGGTTTTCGTAATTCGTTTCCGTGTTCAAAGCGACTTTCAATGGGGGGTAACATCAATAAAATGTCATGCATTGTTTTCTTTTCGCAAGTAGGACAATTTTTTCTTCTAGAACAAATAACGTAGCCCATTATCTTTAAAGCCTTTATTCTAGCAGGTGGTTGGTCATTAATCCTACCAATACCACAAGTTCTACACTTCCATTCCCCAGTATATAAAGCAGCTAAAACTTTATAAGTTTCAGTTTCTTTATTTTTCCAGCGTGCATCACTTTCAACAATCCATTGTTGAGTGTTTGCAGGTTCAAGTAACTGATAATTTTCTTCTAATAGTTCGTTAAATTTTTCATCCGTTAAATCAAGGCCCTGTCTTTCAAGAAATTTTGGTAAGGCACCCTGCCATTGTTTAGTTTCATAAATAAATTCAACTTCTTTAAAAACGTCATTAGTTTTTTCAGGAGTAAAATACTCATCATCAATTCTAATGTAAGGGTTAATTTGTTTTACTGCCATGATTGCTGGGTGTTAAAAGGTCTTCAATATTTACTTGTAATGCGTTGGCAATTTTTTCCATATTCACAAGTGTTATATTCTTCTCAGCTCGTTCAATCATGCCTATGTAAGTCCTGTGAAGATCAGCACGATGTGCCAGTTCCTCTTGGGATATGTCAAGAAATCGTCTGTATTTTCTGACGTTTTCTCCGAATATATTTAGTATGTCGTGTTTAGAAATCATTGCTAATTAAAGTCTGCATAAAGCTAATTTTAGTCTGCAAAATAAACCACAGACTATAATTAGCATTTTGCATTGTTAGTGTCATTTAATACTCCTGTTTATAAGCTATTTATACTCGAGCGTCTATAAGAGTCAAAATGGTTAAATCATGGAAATTAGGTGTCTGCTGCCAATCGAAAAACCCATACATTTTCATCCTTTGCCCTCTGAAAGGTATAGCGACTGAAAACAATGTAGCGGTTGAGGAATGAAACCTGCTACTGTAGGAAGTCTGTTATAGCCTCCTTCTCTTTGTGCCTCCGCTGAAGCTTCAGCATAAGCGTTGCGGTTCATCTATTATCGAGAAAATCTATGCGTTTATAAGGAATATTTAGAATATCTAATTTTTTAAATGCTTAAATTTAACAGAACCAAAATTTATGAAATGGCTGTTTTCGATTTAGACATGATCCGAAAAGTCTACGCTTCGTTTCCTGAGCGCGTAGCTGCTGCAAGAAAAGTGGTTGGTCGACCGCTTACTTTAACAGAAAAAATCCTTTATGCCCACCTGTGGGATGGCAATGCAAACCAGGTTCACGAACGTGGAAAGTCGTATGTGGATTTTGCGCCCGACCGCGTAACCATGCAGGATGCAACCGCACAAATGGCCTTGTTGCAATTCATGCAGGCCGGGAAAAAGAAAGTGGCCGTTCCGTCTACCGTGCACTGTGATCACCTGATCCAGGCAAAAGTAGGCGCAGATGCCGATTTACAACGCTCATTGAATGAGAGCAGCGAGGTCTTCAACTTCCTGTCGTCTATCTCTAATAAATACGGTATTGGTTTCTGGAAACCCGGAGCCGGGATTATTCACCAGGTGATGCTGGAGAATTACGCCTTTCCGGGTGGAATGATGATCGGGACCGATTCTCACACCGTAAATGGCGGTGGATTGGGAATGATCGCAATTGGGGTTGGTGGTGCTGATGCTGTTGACGTCATGGCCGGAATGGCCTGGGAGTTGAAATTCCCGAAACTGATTGGAGTGAAATTAACCGGAAGACTAAACGGCTGGACTTCTGCAAAAGACGTGATCCTGAAAGTGGCTCAAATTCTCACGGTGAAAGGTGGAACGGGAGCTGTTGTCGAATATTTCGGTGATGGGGCCATTTCACTTTCCGCTACCGGAAAAGGAACGATTTGTAACATGGGTGCGGAAATCGGTGCTACGACTTCCACCTTTGGTTACGATGATGCGATGCGCCGTTACTTAAATGCTACCGGCAGAGCGGAAGTCGTGGCTGAAGCAGATAAGATTGCAGAACATTTGACCGGAGATAAGGAAGTGTATTCAGATCCTGCAGCCTATTTTGATCAGGTAATCGAAATCGACCTGGATACCCTGGAGCCGCATATCAACGGGCCTTTTACTCCGGACCGCGGAACACCGGTTTCTAAAATGAGAGAAGAAGCGGAAGCAAACGGCTGGCCCATGAAAGTAGAGTGGGGGCTAATCGGATCGTGTACCAACTCCTCTTACGAAGATATGTCGCGTGCGGCATCCATTGTGGAACAGGCGGTGAAACACGGAATCACTCCGAAAGCAGAATTCGGGATTAATCCGGGATCCGAACAGGTTCGTTATACCATCGAACGTGACGGGATCATTGCAACCTTCGAGAAAATGGGAACGAAAGTCTTCACCAATGCCTGCGGACCGTGTATCGGCCAATGGGACCGGGAAGGAGCTAATAAGCAGGAAAAAAACACGATTGTCCATTCATTCAACCGCAACTTCTCCAAAAGAGCAGACGGTAATCCGAATACACACGCATTCGTTACATCTCCGGAAATGGTTGCTGCTCTGGCAATATCCGGTGATCTAGGATTCAATCCTTTAACGGATACTTTGACCAATGACAAAGGAGAGCAGGTAAAACTGCTGCCTCCGCATGGAGATGAGCTTCCAACCAAAGGATTTGATGTGGAAGATCCGGGATACCAGTCACCTGCTGAAGACGGTTCGAATGTTCAGGTACTTGTAAACCCGGATTCAACCCGTTTGCAGTTATTGGAATCTTTCCCTATTTGGGACGGACAAAACATTCAGGGAGCTAAATTGCTGATCAAAGCGTACGGAAAATGTACCACTGACCACATTTCAATGGCTGGCCCGTGGCTTCGTTACCGGGGTCACCTGGATAACATTTCCAATAATATGCTCATCGGTGCTGAAAATGCATTTAACGGAAAAGCAAACGAAGTGATTAATCAGTTGACAGGTTCACCGGGTGAAGTTCCTGCTGTTGCCCGTGCATACAAAAATGCCGGTATTCCTTCCATCGTTGTGGGAGACCACAATTACGGAGAAGGTTCTTCCCGCGAGCATGCGGCTATGGAACCACGTCATTTGGGAGTTCGTGCGGTGATCGTAAAATCCTTTGCTAGGATCCACGAAACGAACCTGAAGAAACAAGGAATGCTGGGATTGACTTTCGCAACAGAATCAGATTACGAAAAAATCAAAGAAGACGATACGTTCAACTTTATTGATTTGGTTGAGTTTGCTCCGGGTAAACCATTGACATTAGAGATCGTTCATGCAGATGGTTCGATAGAAAATATCCTGCTGAACCATACTTATAACGCACAGCAAATTGACTGGTTTAAAGCAGGGTCTGCATTGAACCTGATCAAATTGGAAAGTCAGAATAATTAAGGAATAGTTTTTAATTAAAAATCCCGGTTTGCAGTTGCAGGCCGGGATTTTTTATTTTTATCGAACGATAAGACAACTACTTAATGGCACAAGTTGTCACTACCAAAGTTGGATCTTGTCCGTTTTGAGCATACGGTCCCGGCTCAGAATAGGTTTTACTTCCTTTAGCACAGGAAGCCTGAGCATCCTCTTTTTTATCTTTGATCGTAGTATTGCTATTTGTTTCCTCATAATAAAAATCGTAGACCGCTCCATTTTCCTCGTAAGAACCAAAGGTTTTGTTGGTTGTGCATTCGCAGTTATACGTCTTCTTGCACGAAACAAGTACTGCTGATAAGCCTAACAGGGTGATAATTACTGTTTTCATGATATAAGGATTTAAATGGTGAATCTGATTGCTAAAGTAGCGAAATTTCGTGGAAATATGCAGGCATAATGAAACTTGTCAGGTACTCAATGAAACGTGCATTTCACAAATTTTGACTGACATCATTGAAGGCCTATTAAACTAAAATTTTAATTTCGTTGCGTGAAAACTAAGACGCGTAGACCAACCTTCTCTTGAAAAAGGGAAGGTTTTGTTTTATGCAGAAATAAAACCAAAAAACGCTACAACTTATGAAGAGAACTGCTGCTCTTGCAGGAAGTGTTATGTCCTTTATGCTGGTGTTTAACACTGCCGGACAAGCAAATTCCAAATGGAATATGGTGAACGATCCGTACTACGGTTTCCCCAATTACACGAGTTTATTCCCCGGTTTAAAAAGTTCCATTCTCGGAGCAGTAAAAGACGATGAGAACATTTCCAATATCGACAGTCGTGGATCAGGTCCAACCGGTTTGAGAACCGAGTTTTTCCTCAACAACTGGTTTGGAATAGGCGTGGATGCTATTTACAGCGGAAGCAGTGTGAGTTATGATAGATTGGATTCTATTGTCGACGGTATTTCCTATACCAATTCTTACGAACGTAAAATGAGCAGGGTGCGTATTCAGGCACGTTTCAACTTCCATTTTCCGGTAAAGAAGAAACGATTGGATATGTATGGAGGAATTGGTATCGGAAGCAATGCCAAATACAGAAGCACCTTCGTTAACGGAGTGAAGACAGAAGATAAAAGCGGGTTTTGGAACGGATTTCCTACACTTCCGATCTCCATGAGAACCTGTTGGGGATTCCGTTACTATTTTTCCAGGTTTGTAGGAATGAACTTTGAAATTGGGATTGGGGGGCCGCTGATCTCTACCGGTGTTTCTTCCCGATTTGGATTTAAAGTGCCTAAAATACCTGGGATGGATGAATTGAATCCGGAAGGAGGAGATAACCTGAGAAAGAAAGCCGAAGAGGCAAAACGCAAACAGGAAGAACTCGAGAAAAAAGCAGGCAAGTCGAAGCCGGAAGAAAATCCGGAACAGAAGCTGGAAGAAGAACGCCTGAAACTCGAGAAAGAAAAGCTGAAACTGGAACAGGAGAAATTAGAACTGGAAAGGCAAAAGTTCGAAGAAGAGAAAAGGAAACTGGAAGAAGAAAAAAAGGCAAAGGAAACGGAAGAAAAACCATAATGAGCAAAAAGGTCGCAAAGAATTTGCGACCTTTTTCATATAAGTAAATTCGTAATTCGTAATTCGTAATTCGTAATTCGTAATTCGTAATTAATTATACTGCTACATTATGCTCTCTCAATGCATCATTCAATGACGTTTTCAAATCCGTTGATGCTTTGCGTTTTCCGATAATCAATGCGCAAGGCACCTGGAAATCTCCGGCAGGGAATGATTTGGTATAAGATCCCGGGATCACCACCGAACGTTCCGGAACATAACCTTTTAATTCGATTGGTTCAGGACCTGTTACATCAATAATCTTGGTCGACATCGTCAAACAAACATTTGCTCCGAGTACGGCTTCTTTACCCACTCGAACTCCTTCCACTACAATACAGCGCGATCCGATGAAAGCATGGTCTTCGATAATGACCGGCGCGGCCTGCAAAGGTTCCAAAACACCGCCAATTCCCACACCGCCGCTCAAATGCACGTTTTTCCCGATCTGAGCACAGGAACCAACCGTTGCCCAGGTGTCAACCATGGTCCCGGAATCCACATAAGCCCCGATATTGATGTACGAAGGCATCATAATTACTCCAGGTGCAACAAATGCTCCGTATCTTGCAATTGCATGCGGAACAACCCGAACTCCCAGTTCCGCATAATTTTTTTTCAAGGCCATTTTGTCGTGGAATTCAAACGGGCCCACTTCAATTGTTTCCATTTTGCGGATAGGGAAATACATCACAACCGCTTTTTTCACCCATTCATTCACCTGCCAGGAACCATCGTCTGTAGGTTCGGCAACGCGCAGTCTTCCTTTGTCAATATCTTCAATAACATGTTCAATTGCCTGGCGGGTTTCCGGCTGGTCTAATAATGCCCGGTTTTCCCAGGCAGCTTCTATAATGGAACGCATATGTTTTGTTTTTCGACAAAAGTAAAAATTAAATCAGTAGGCACGTGATGCATCGCGTGCCTACATGATCCGGCACCGACGATTTTTATATTACTTTTGCATATAAATAATAATACAAATTCCTTGTCAAAAATTCTCGCAATCGATTTCGGTCTCAAAAGAACCGGCCTGGCACTTTCCGATGAAGGACAGATATTTGCATTCGGCTTAAAAACAATCGACAGCAGAACCCTGATGGACGAGTTGAAATTGCTGGTGGTGAAAGAGAAAATTGTGGAGATCGTGATAGGTGAACCAAAAAGATTAGACACTTCCGACTCACACATTACCCAAAATGTACGTTTACTGCAAGAAGCGGTCCGGAAAAATTTTCCGGAAGTGCAGGTAAATTTATTGGACGAGCGGTTTACTTCCAAGATGGCTTCGGCAGTGATTGCCCAAAGCGGATTGAAGAAAAAGGACCGCGAACAAAAAGGACTGATTGATACCGTTAGTGCTGCAATTATCCTCCAGGATTACCTTCAGACCCGTATAAACGGGAGTTTGAGATAAGAATAACGTCAGAATTCTCAAAAAAAGTTGGCTACTAGGCAAATTTACAAGGGATAGCGAGTTATCGTGCGTAAATTTAACGAAGGAGATACTTTTTTTCAGAATAGCTTTTTAGGTTGCTTTTTGAGTATTACCAACAATTTATAAAGCGTTCTGACAAAATTCTTGTCCCAAACTCACGTTAGAATAAGGAAAAGTATTTCGAAAGAGTCTATTTCCTAACTTTGTGACAAGTTAAAAAGGTTCAAAGAGTTTCAATGTTCAAAGTTCCGATAATTATCGGGATCAAATTGAACTATTGAACGTTTCCACTTTTGAACTTACAGAAATGATATAAAAAAGAGGAATCGTCATCCGATTCTATAGATTAGATTAAAAAAGAGAACAAAATGATATTGCCAATTGTAGCTTACGGTGACCCGATTCTGAAAAAAGAAGCAGTGGATATCGATCAGGATTATCCTGAATTGAATAAACTGATTGAAGATATGTTTGAAACGATGTATGAAGCATCCGGTGTTGGTTTGGCAGCACCTCAGATTAATCGTTCCATTCGGTTGTTTGTGGTAGACGGAAGTCCGTTTGCTGAAACAGATGAGGACGAAGAGGATGATCCAAAAGCAGAAGGTATGGAAGGTTTCAAACGCGTTTTTATTAATCCGATTATTGAAGAAGAGACCGGTGAAGCCTGGGGTTTCCATGAAGGATGCCTGAGTATTCCGAAAATCCGTGAAGAAGTCTATAGAAAGGAAAAGATCCGCATGACCTATTACGATGAGAACTGGCAATTCCACGATGAGTGGTTTGACGGGTACAAAGCGCGGATTATTCAGCACGAGTACGATCACATTGAAGGGGTTTTGTTTACCGATCACCTTTCCGTATTGAAAAAAAGATTGTTAAGTAAGCGGCTTCAGAATATTTCACAGGGCTTGATCTCTGTAGCATATAAAATGAAGTTCCCGTCATTTAAAAAAGGAAAATAATGAAGTGGTTAGTTGTAATTGCTATCGGATGTTCGCTTGCAGCGTGCTCATCTAATGCAGAGAATCCGGAAAAATCAACAGGATCGAATATAGCCGATTTGCCGGGAGCTGTTCAGGAAGTTAAATCATTCGAAGATTCTTTAAAGAAATCTTCTGCTTCCGGATCATTGGAATACAGCCAGGAAACTGCGGTGATCTATGCGGAAAAATGTTTGTCTGTGAGCCACCGATTCCCGAAATCAAAAGAAGCTCCCAAGTTCATGGATAAAGCACACATTATATTTGCTTCTGCAGGCTTACATCAGCGGTCTGTGATTATAGCAGATTCATTGATCATGCGGTACCCGCTTTACAAGAACAGGGCAATGGTGTTGGAAAGCCTTGCAGGTGCTTACGATGTGTTTATCATCCCAAGACAGAAAGAAAAGGTCAAAATGTACTATGAACTGTTGTTGAAGGAAAATCCAAAAATGAATGCCGAGCAACGAAAACAGATCGAAGAGCGTTTAAAGTATGTTGATTTGACTTTTGATGAATATGTTTCGAAAGCAAATTAGTATTTTGACCGGATTTTCGTTAACTATGTGTTAAAGAAAAGAATTGATCAAACTTTATAATCTATATTTACACAACTAAAAGAAACAAAATGAAAAAAGTATTATTTACAATGATGTTAGCTTTTGTAGCTGTGATCGGTGCAAACACTGCGGTAGCTCAAGAAGTTCAAAACGGAGCTAAGATCGAATTCGCAAAAGAAACGCACGACTACGGTAATATCAAATACGGAGCAAACGGAGCTTGTACATTTTCTTTTACAAATACAGGTAATGCACCTTTGATTATTTCAAATGCAAAAGGATCATGCGGTTGTACGGTTCCTGAGTGGCCGAAAGAACCAATTGCTCCGGGAGCAAAAGGAGTGATTACAGTGAAATACGATACAAAACGTCCGGGTGCAATCAACAAGAACGTTACCATTACTTCGAATGCTGTAAACGAGCCTACAAAAGTAATCCGTATCAAAGGAAATGTTGCTCCGCAGCCGGAAGGAACAAGCCCTGTAAACGAAGGTGGTGCTCCATCAACAGGTCACTAAAAAATAAACTCAAATGCGTTATTTAATTGCCGCATTTCTCATAGTGAATTCCGCTTTTTGCATTGGTCAGAAAGCGGAATTTTCCGTTGATAAAGCCGTGTATACTTTCCCCAAAACAAAAGAAGGCCCGGTTATTTCTCACGATTACCTCATTACCAATACCGGTGATGCCCCATTGATTATCTCCGATTACAAAGTATCGTGCACCTGTACAAAAGCTACGCTTCCCGAGCCTATTCCTCCTGGAAAATCTGCCGTGCTGCGTGTGACTTTTGAAACCAAAGGAAAATACTACGAACAGGACCGTTCCATCATCCTTTCAACAAATACCAAAAAAGGCACGGAAAAAGTGCGCTTCAAGGTTTTCGTGATTCCCGAAGACGAGTAGTCCGCCACGGCGGATCGCGACTGAGCGGCTACTCATTCCAGAAAGGTTGCCTTCAAATCTCATATTTAACAGCTTTTTAAGACTTGAGTTAAGACCTTGTTAAACCTGGTTGTTTCCCGGATTCGATTGCGTAGATTGCTTCATATTTAAATGCTGCGTTATGAAATCAAACACACTTATTTTAATCTTAAGCTTCGTTTTTACACTAGGTGTGAAACAGGCCTTTGCTCAACCGGAAGTCCTGAACGGACCGCAAATTCAATTCGAGAAAGAATCCCATGATTATGGTACCATTGAAAATGGAGCAAATGGAGATTGCGTCTTTACATTCAAAAATACTGGGAATGCACCCTTGATCCTGGAAAATGTGAAAGGCTCCTGCTCCTGCACAGTTCCAAAATGGCCTACCGAACCTATTTTGCCCGGTGAAACAGGTAAAATCGAAGTGCATTATAACACTGCAAGCGCCGGACCGATTAATAAATCCGTTACCATTACATCAAACGCTGTGAACGAAGCGGTTAAAGTAGTTCGCATCAAAGGAAATGTACTTACTGCAAAAGCAACAACTCCTGTAGAAGAAATACCGGGAGCAGTTTCAACGAACTAAAAACAGTTATTCCTATTTTGAAAGGTAGACAAAGGAAGCTTTTGTTTACCTTTTTTGTTTTGTAACACCATACATTGAACAAATGAGTTCCCGCTTAAGGGCATATTTTATATGGATATAAGACAGAGATTTAAATCTGCGCTCCGACAAAGTCGGAGTCTGCGGAAATCTGCGGGCTTTTTAAACCAGGAATGTCACAGGATAAGAATCATAAATCAATAGACCGCAAAACTTTCGAAGAATAGGGGTGAGTTATCAACAAGCGCTCCACTTGGTTTTGATTCGTCCCTTTCTTTTGACTATCTTTATTGTCCCCAAAAAAGACTCACATGTTTTTGATTTTCGATACCGAAACAACAGGTTTGCCCCGTGATTGGAATGCTCCTTATACCAATTTGGACAATTGGCCCCGGGCAATCCAGATTGCCTGGCAATTGCATGATGAGTTGGGAAACCTGGTCGAAGCAAAAGATTTCCTGATTCGCCCCGATGGATTTGACATCCCGTACGATGCTGAACGAATTCACGGAATTTCCACGGAATTAGCCATGGAACAAGGGCACGAATTGGAAGATGTGATCGCAGAATTCAATGAAGCCCTGCGGAAATCAAACTTTGTGGTTGGTCAGAATATCAAGTTCGACCTGAATATTATGGGGGCAGAATTCCTGCGCGTCAAGGCCGAAACCAATATGCACGATCTTCCTGTTTTGGATACCTGTACGGAAGTCACTGCAGAATTGTGCAAGATTCCCGGAGGCCGTGGTGGAAAATTCAAGCTGCCAACACTGACCGAGTTACACAACCACTTATTCAGTGTTCCTTTCGGAGAAGCCCACAACGCAACTGCCGATGTGGAAGCAACAACACGTTGTTTCTTCGAATTGGTACGCCGGGAGGTTTTTACCAAAGAAGAATTAAAAGTTGAACTGGAGTTTTTCGATCGCTTCAAAATTGCGAACCCGGACCTTGTTCAACCCATCGGGCTCACTCACCTGAACTTAAAGGAAGAAAGCGCCAAACTCAAAAAACAAACAAGCGACGATTCCGTTTCTGTTGATACAGCGGAAGCGTGGGAGCGGTTAAAAGACCTTCCTTTCGTTCATTTGCACAACCATACCCAATTTACCATTCTTCAGTCCACCATGGATGTGAAAGGATTGGTGAAACAAGCAATCAAACACAATATGCCGGCCGTTGCATTGACGGATATCGGGAATATGATGGCTGCCTTCCATTTTGAGAAAGCAATTGCCGGGATCAATAAAGAGATAGAAGCAGAGAGACAGGAAGCAGAGGAAAACGGACAAACGTATTCCCGTCAGCCCTTAATGCCGATTATTGGTTGTGAAATGTATGTTTGCCGCGACCGCCTGGATAAAAGCGTAAAAGACAACGGATCGCTGGTGGTGTTTATCGCCAAGAATAAAAACGGCTACCACAACCTCATCAAGCTGGCTTCCATGGCCCACACACAGGGAATGTACTATGTTCCGCGGATTGATAAAACCGTTGTGGAGCAATACAGTGAAGACCTGATTGTACTGACGGGAGGCTTGAGTGGTGAAATTCCGAGTTTGCTCCTCAATGTGGGGGAGAAACAGGCCGAAGAAGCCCTGATTTGGTGGAAAAATGTTTTCAAAGACGATTTATACGTGGAGATCATGCGCCACGGGCAGGAAGATGAGAACCGCGTAAATGCGTCGCTGATCAAATTGGCCCAAAAGCACGAAGTGAAACTGGTTGCTACCAACAATACTTTTTACGGCACAAAAGAAGATGCGAATACGCACGATATTTTGCTTTGTGTAAGAGATGGAGAACAGGTAACCACTCCAAAAGGAAAGGGACGGAATTTCCGTTTCGGTTTGGAAAACGAAGAATATTACTTCAAATCAGCCGATGAAATGAAGGAACTGTTCCTCGACCTTCCGGAAGCAATTGAAAGTATTTCTGAGATTTTAGGGAAAATAGAACATTATCCCTTGGCCCGTGAAGTACTTCTTCCTGCCTTCGAAATCCCGGAAGAATTCAAACATCCCGAAGATGAGGTCGACGGAGGAAAGCGCGGTGAAAATGCTTATTTACGTCACTTAACTTACGAGGGAGCAGCCAAGCGCTATCCGGAAATAACGGACGATATTCGCGACCGGCTGGACTTTGAATTGGCAACGGTCGAGAAGACCGGGTATCCGGGATACTTTTTGATCGTGCAGGATTTTTGTCAGGCGGCACGCGACATGGGAGTTTCCGTTGGTCCGGGCCGTGGTTCGGCAGCGGGATCTGCAGTTGCTTACTGCACGGGAATTACCAATGTAGATCCGATCGCCTACGATCTGCTATTTGAGCGCTTCCTGAATCCGGATCGTGTTTCCATGCCCGATATCGATATTGACTTCGACGATGAAGGACGTGGACGTGTTATTGACTGGGTAATCGAGAAATACGGTTCCAACCAGGTGGCCCAGATCATTACCTATGGAACAATGGCTGCAAAGTCATCCATACGGGATGCAGGGCGTGTATTGGATTTGCCTTTGATCGAAACGAACAGCTTAGCTAAACTCATCCCGGATAACTTCTCCTTAGATGCAATTTTCAACTGGGAAGAACCCAAATTAGCGGAAAAACTGTCAAACAGTCCGCAGGACCTGGCGAATGTACAGGAACTGCGTTTGCTTGCCAAAGGAAATGACATGCGGGCGCAGGTTTTGAGACAGGCCCAACGCATTGAAGGTTCTGTCCGCAATACCGGTATTCACGCCTGCGGTGTCATTATCACACCGGATGACATTACCAATTTCGTTCCGGTTGCATTGGCAAAAGATACCGGGATGTGGTGCACCCAATTCGATAACTCCGTTGCGGAAGAAGCCGGATTGCTGAAGATGGACTTCCTGGGACTGAAAACTTTGACTTTGATCAAGGATGCAGTTAAGAATGTCAAAAAGCGCCACGATATTGACCTCGATCCGGACACCTTCCCGATCGATGACGAAAAGACTTACGAGTTGTTCCAGCGTGGTGAAACCGTGGGGATCTTCCAGTATGAAAGTCCCGGGATGCAGAAATACATGCGTGAACTGCGTCCGTCGGTATTTGCCGATCTGATTGCCATGAATGCCTTGTATCGTCCGGGTCCGCTGGAGTATATTCCCGATTTCATTAAAAGAAAGAACGGAGAACAAGAGATTAAATACGATTTGGATGCTTGTGAAGAGTATCTGAAAGAAACATACGGAATTACAGTTTACCAGGAGCAGGTAATGCTTCTGTCCCAGAAATTGGCGGGCTTCTCGAAAGGTGACGCCGATGTGTTGCGTAAAGCAATGGGTAAAAAGCAGCGCTACATCCTGGATAAAATGAAACCCCAGTTCGTGGAGCAGGGAGCACAGCGCGGACACGATCCTGTGGTTTTGGAGAAAGTCTGGAAGGACTGGGAAGCATTCGCATCTTATGCCTTCAATAAATCGCATTCCACTTGTTATGCCTGGATTGCCTACCAGACAGCTTATCTGAAGGCAAATTACCCGGCTGAATTTATGGCTGCGGTACTTTCCAATAACCTGAATGACATTGCGCAGGTTAGTTTCTTCATGGAAGAATGCCGCCGCATGGGATTGGAAGTATTGGGGCCGGATGTGAACGAATCCGTTTATGAATTTACGGTGAATGCGGCCGGAGCGATCCGTTTCGGTTTGGGTGGAATCAAAGGTTTGGGAAGCGGCCCGGTTGAAAACATTATCGCAAACCGGCAGGAAGAAGGAACTTTCCAATCGATCTTTGATATGACGAAGCGCCTGAACCTGCGTTTGGTGAATAAGAAAGCCCTGGAAAGTATGGCTTATGCCGGTTGTTTCGATTCATTCAAAGGGGCACACAGAGCGCAGTATTTTGCTTTGGATCCCGGAGGAAAAACCTTCATTGAAAATGCCCTGAAATACGGGAATAGTTTGCAGGATAATGAGAATTCTGCCCAGGTTTCCATGTTTGGCGAAGCAGCAGATGTCAAAATGCCTGAACCTACTATTCCGCAATCGGAGGAATGGAGTTTATTGTACAAATTGAACCGGGAACGGGAAGTGGTCGGGATCTTTATTTCGGGTCACCCGCTTGATGACTTCAGAGTGGAGATCGAAGCATTCTGTAATGGAAATGTAGAACTCCTTTCCAATGTGAAGAACCATTTGGGCCGCGATTTCACTATTCCGGCAATCATCACCGATGCGCAGCATTTAACAACGAAAACAGGAAAGCCGTTCGGTTTGATCCTGATCGAGGATTATACCAATTCACACAAGCAATACATTTTCGGTGATACATATTTGAAATTCAAGCACCTTTTGACGAAAGATCTGTTTGTGGCCATCCGGGGAAGAGTTCAGGAAGGACCGTACCCGGATAAGATCACGAAAATGAAACCGATCGAATTCAGCATCAATTCCATTGAGCAATTGCAGGATATGATGGGACAGAAATCAGCAACTATCAACATCACCGTTCCGATCAAATTACTGGATCAAATGATGCTCAATAAGCTGGAATCGATGTTCAAAGAAAGCGAAGAAGGAAACTGTTCGGTCAAATTCACCGTAATCGATCATTTGGACAACCTCACGGTGAGTATGCCTTCCAAACGCTTACGCATCAACCCATCTGCCAAAATGCTCTCAGAAATGAAAGAAATGCAGCTGGAAGTGGGGTTTGATACGAATTGAGTGATGGTACTTCAACAAGTTATGCAGCGCTTCCTTCCAAAGGCTTTATATTGTTGATTTCATTTTCTTTCTGATTGATTTCTTCCTCTAGGTCAAAATCATCCTGGAGGCCTAACCAGAATTTGGGACTTGTACCAAAGAATTTGGAAAAACGCAATGCTGTGTCAGCAGTAATTCTTCGATTACCCTTGATGATTTCCGAAATGCGTGTTTGGGGAAGAAATGTCTCTTTTGCCAAACGGTAAGCTGAAATCTCCATTGGAATTAAAAATTCCTCTGAAAGAATTTCCCCCGGGTGAATATTTTTAAGCTTTTCCATTTTATTCATTTTAATGATAGTCTACTATTTGAATGTTGTAAGCATCATTATTAATCCATTCAAAAATGATCCTCCATTGATTATTAATGCGAATACTGTAATAATTTTGGAGATCTCCTTTTAATTTTTCCAATCTGTTCGCTGGAGGAATTCTTAAATCAATTATATCCTGAGCATTATTGAGCATTCTTAGTTTTCGACGCGCAACATCCTGAATTTCGTTTGGCAATTTTTTCGATCGAATTCCGAGCCAGATTTTTTCAGATTCTTTATCGCCAAAAGTCTTAATCATTAATATCGTCTTGCGTTACTAACGTTAAAGGTATGTAATAATTTTTTGTTGGACAAATTTTTATATCTTTTAGCTGAAATGCTCTCAGAAATGAAAGAAATGCAGCTGGAAGTGGGATTTGATACGAATTAATTGAGAATTGAAAAGTGAGAATTGGAAAGTTTTTCAATTAGGCTTATGAAGTTCGGTAGCTTTTAATTGTCAATTCCAGCGTTTAATTTTAATTTTTCATCTATTGAAAGTTCAATATATAGTGAAAATCAATTTCATCAATTTTGTTTGTAAGATATTCCATTCTGATTCAATTGGGATCATAAGGACTGCCGGTTTCTCCCCAACCCCATTTCGGCATAGGTTCGTTTGTGTCCATCGGATTTTCAGTTAACTGCGAATTGATCACCGCAAGTCGGGTTCCCCATTCAATATACCCAACGAAAGCGGAACGGAATTCCGGATCGCTTTTCAATCCCACCTCATCGGCGGTTTGCAGAAGTAGATGAACCCAGCGCTGACGCTTTTCTTCTGTGAGCATTTTACCAATGTGCTGACCGATCATTTTAGCATGACTGCCATCATTTTCCAGGGTGTAGAATGCATCACCTCCGAAAACTTCCGCTACGAAATTGGCCACGTGTTTCACATGGTCCGGCGACATATTCTTAAAAACTTCACCCAATAGATCGTCTTTCAGGACTTTGTCGTAAAACCGGGCGAACAGATTCTCAAAGGTGCTGATATCACCAGCCCATTCGTATAAAGTCGGTATGTTTTTCACGTGAATCGGTTTGACATTTGCTCAAATGTAACGATTTTGTCCATGTCAACGAATTCGGACGTTTGGTTTTACGCATCTCCTGCCTGGTTATTGTTCCTGGCTTCGGAATACTCAAAAACAGGTAAATAACCTCGTTTTTTGATCTCCTCCATGGTATCGGTGTCTTTCGTTTTTACCCTCCAGGTCATAATGAAATCCGGGTTGCGGATGATCTCACCGGTCGTTTTTTCACGGTATTCTCCTCCTTTTGCTATTTTGATCGTGTCTTTATCATAAGGGATCGTGAAAATACTGTGGTCCTCTCTCAGTATTTTGAAAAATCCGTCAACGGTCAGCCTTGCAACCGTTCCGTGCGTTTGGTACTGCCCGATTATTTTTCCTTCCTCGTCCACAAAAGTGAGCCCGATAAGAAACAGTTTCCCTTTTAAATAATTGCGCAATTGCCTCCAATTCATAATTTTCTCCTATTTGGTGAACTATCAATATACTAATTATTTAGTTTTTAGATCACACGAAAATTGCCATTAACTGTTAAGATTTGGATAAATTGGGAATTGAAGGTTCAAAAAAAACGAAAGGCATGGAATGTCCATTTACTTGGCCGGAACATATCCAAGGCTCTTTACATCTTCCAAATCATCGCCTCGATCTGTCACGATCTCCCAAGTCATCAGATAATCCGGATTCTTGATAATTACTTCGGTTGTTTTTTCGCGGTATTCTATTTCTTCGGTTTTTTGGATCGTGTCTTTGTCATAAGGCATTTGAAAAATACTTCCATCTGATCTTCTGATTCTTAAAATCCCGTCATCGGTCAACTTTTCAACAGTTCCATGTGTTTGGTATTGTTCTATCAATTCTCCGCCTTTGTCGACAAAGGTTAATCCTATAAGAAAAACTTTTCCTTTTAGAAAGTTTTGTAGTTGTTCAAATGCTGTCATTTATATTTTTTTTTCCTCATACCGGAAGTTATAAGGATATAAATCCGTATCGTCTTTTTTAGATTGTATCAAGTGTCTTAAGCGGGTCAATTCAATTGCTTCCCGGAGCTCCAAATCATTTAGTTCATATTGTTGATCACTTGTTGCCTCTGTCAAATTAAAATCACCCTGAACATTGTAAATGAAATGATCGGTTGTTTCCATGTCTAATCTCAAATCTGTTCTCCATTGGGAATTACTTCCCCAACCCTGTGATTGATCCAGGTACTTTCTGTTCTTGCGTCTATAAGTCCAATAAATGGAGGCGGTATTTATCTGTCTCAAATCGAAGAGCTGCGGATTGAGTGAAATTTTCACTCCCGCTCTTTTGATCATCAGATTTTTCAATTTTACTGCTGGGAAAAAGTGCTCTATGATTTGAAAATCTTTTTCACCTGCCTGAGCTTCCATGATTTCACAATCAAACGGATGAAAGAGTTCCGGGATGTTGGTTTCCAGTCCGATTAACTTGTTGAATGTGTTGTATTCAGCTAAAGTGATGTCAGTTCCGGACCAGTCAGAACCATCAGCCCGGTTATTTGGTTGAAATCCAAGCGTAAGGATGTCTAATACCCGGTTCAGGGCGTAAAGTTCCCACAGATCTTCCTGCGACAGATTTGTTTGATTTGCCTGAAGTTTGTCTGAAAGCATTGAAAGATAGGTTTTGTACTTGTTTTCGACCACCCAGGGTTTCAGAACGGATTCAAAAATGCTTTCTCCTTCAAAATCAAAGATTTTATCGTATAAATCACGGATACTTATTTCCATAAACTAAGATCACTTCAACTTCAGTTAATATAAGCTGTCATGTGCTACTTTTACTAACACATGGGCTAAAGGTATATCAATCGTTTTATGTGTAAAACAAGAATATATCGGAATAAATGCAAAAAAGAATATAATCACCCAGTGAAGCAATATGTAAATGTTATGCCGTTTGAATGGATATGACTTTTTGAAGATTTTAATTTGAGGGCTTGGTTTAAATACGGAGTCATTAATTTTATTGAAACGTTCATCATACTCCTCTCTTATTTTTCTTGCTCGTTGCTGATGCATGGTGATAAAAGGCATCGTGTCTTTAATAAATAAAATTCCGATAATATTTATACACAGACCAAAAACAAAAATCACGAATGAGATTGCTAAGTTCATGTTCTCATGATTGGAGGCTCCTAAAATAAAAATACCGGAACTAATCGTCAAAACGTAATTGCTAAAGTTTTCCCGTTTAGTTTCAAGTTTATCAATTCGATCGTATTGTAATTGGTGATATAGATTTTCGTCCATTTTTTTGCTTTTCAGTTACTATATGAATTCATCTTCCAACAGGATTCTATCACTTCAACTTCATCAACAAATAGGAAAACATCATTGCATTTGCTGTTGCACTTTGCTCATTGGTCGAAGAACCCGCGTGTCCGCCTTCCGTATTTTCGTAATAATACGTTTTGTATCCCAGTTCATTCATTTTGGCCACCATTTTTCGTGCATGACCCGGGTGAACGCGGTCGTCGCGGGTGGAAGTGGTGAAGAAAACTTCCGGGTAGTTCATTCCCGGCTTCAGGTTTTGGTAGGGAGAATATTTTTGGATGTACGCCCATTCTTCCGGGATGTCCGGATTTCCGTATTCACCCATCCAGCTTGCACCGGCCAAGAGTTTGTTGTAGCGCTGCATGTCGAGTAGAGGAACCTGGCAAACGATTGCATTGTATAAATCCGGACGCTGGGTAAATGCCACTCCCACGAGCAGTCCGCCGTTGCTTCCGCCCATGACTCCCAAATGTTTGGGTGAAGTTACTTTTTGAGCGATCAGGTCTTCGGAAACCGCAAATAAATCATTGAATACGTTTTGGCGTTTTTCTTTGATTCCGTCCAAATGCCATTGCGGACCGAATTCACCGCCACCACGGATATTGGCAATGACAAATACGCCGCCTTTGTCCAGCCAGGCATTTCCATATTTGGCTGCGTAAAATGGTTGATAGGAAATTTCAAACCCGCCGTAAGCAACAATCAGTGTTGGATTGGATCCGTCGTATTTCATGTTTTTAGCCGAAACAATAAAGTAAGGGACCAGCGTACCGTCTTTGGATTTTGCTTTAAACTGTTTTACTTCGTATTTGCCGGCATCAAAATAGGATGGAAGGGATTTGCTTGCTTTGAAGGTGTTGTCGCCCGCATTTGCTGCGTAAAGTGTGGTTGGAGTGACAAAGTTCTCATACTGGAAAAAGTATTGGTCGGAAAATTCATCCACTGAGATTAAGGAAATCGTTCCCAAATCCGGGGCTTTCACCTTTTGACTGCTCCATTTTCCGTTGGAATAGGAATAAATAAACAGTTCACTGGTAACATTACTGAGCATATTGACCAATAATTGGTTTTTGGTTGCTGAAACCTCCGAGATACTGGAAAATTGATCCGGTTGAGCAATGACCTGAATGATTTTATTACCTTTTAATAATTCCTTGAAATTGAGACTCACTAATGTTCCGCCTTGGTATGTTTTTCCTGCAACGGTCCAATCTGTTTTCACCTGAACAACCAATTGGTCTTTCAGAATTCCATTGATGTTGGCATCATCCGGAATGTCCAGGGTCACAATTTTGTTGTTTATCCAAAGTATTTTCTGAGCGGTGAAACTGCTTAGTGCGCGGGAAATAAAAACATAATTTTCGTTTTCGCCTCTAAGAATTCCTCCCCAGGTACCAACGTCTGATGTTTGTCCTTCGTAGATCAATTGTGCGTCCTTTAATAAAGTGCCGCGTTTCCAGATCTTTACCTGGTTGGGGTAGCCGGAGGTAGTCATGGTGCCGTCTCCAAAATCGGTAGAAACAATTACCGTGTTTTCATCAATGTAACCTGCTCCGCCTTTTGCTTCGTCAATCTGGAACCCGTTTTCCACAAATTGCTTTTTGTCGGCATCGAATTCTTTGATATAAACGGCATCTCCACCGCCATTGGAAAGTTCGATCAGGAATCTATTGTAGGAAGGGTACAAGCCACTTGCGCCTTTGTAAACCCATTTGATATTGTCTTTTTTGGATAGTTCATCGATATCCAAAAGTGTTTCCCAATTCATTTTTCCATTGGAATAATCTGCCAGCAGACACCTTCTCCAAATTCCCCTCTCATGGTCTTTGTCTTTCCAGAAATTATAGACGTATTTTCCCTGAATGCCTGGATAAGCAATCTTATCCGAAGAATTGGAGATCTCTAAACTTTTGTCGTAAATGGACTGATAGTCTTTCTCTTTACTTAACCGGTCGAGGGTTGCTTTATTCTGAGCAGCTACAAATTCCAAAGCCTTCGCTCCGTCCACTTCTTCCAGCCATTGGTATTTGTCTTCCTGTGCCTGAATGGATTGGCTGATTCCGAGAATGGTTACGAGTAAGAAAGGATATTTTGTCATGGTTTTAGTTTTATCAAAAGATTAATCGAATGGTGGTATTGCCCGTTCATTTACAAGCGGATACAATATACGAATTGAAAATTGAAAATGTAGAATTGAGAAGGCAGATTAATTTTAGTTTATTGATTAATATGGAAATGAAGAATCGTAATCTTTTCCATTCTCAATTTTCCATTCTCTATTAGTCCAGCAGACTGCGCAGTTCTATCAACTCATTCACTTTTTCCAGATTCCCTACCTGCTGGAAAGAAGAGACCAGGTTGGTCAGCATTCTGCGGATAATATCTGAATTGGAACACGGTTGAAAATGACTTGCCTGGGGTGCAACCTGGATGCTTGACAAAAACTGAGTAATGTCTTCTTTCTGAAGCATGCTTCCTTTCGAAAATGCATTGATGTAAAACAAAACACCGTATTCATTCCCGTTGGAAATAAACTGATTGACACCATTGTTGTCCATGTAGGCCAGGATAAAATGGTTCGGAAGGTTCACCCCGTAGATCGGGAGTTTCAATTCCTGGGCAATGACGCTGTAAAGAATGCTTAAGCTCAAAGGATTTCCCTTCTTGGTTTCGATCACCGTATTCAGAAAGGAATTCAGCGGTGAATTGTAATTCTTTGAATTCCCGGAGAACCCGTATTGTCCGAAAAGCACTTTGTTGATGATGCGGATCGATTCAAAAGCCGTCATATTCGGATTTAACTCCAGCCAGCAGTCTCTGCGAACGCGTTCAATGAATTCGTAAATGTGTTTCTCGTCCAGTCCGGGATATTGGTGTTTCGCAACTATGATAGCGCCTTTCAGCAAATCTTTGGTGGAACTTTGGTACCAGGAAACCAATTGGCGTTTGCATTCTTCGAATTGAATTTCGTGGATCAGTGTTTCGATCCGTGACTGGAAAAGCAAGCCGTAATCTTTTTCTTCCCAGGAAGATTCCAGTAATTGAACGGCATCCGGCCCGATTTCCAATAAACGATCTCTTACATGCGCATAAACTTGCTCATCCGGATCATCCATGAGTGCAATTAGGGCTTGTAAAGATTTGAGATCTTTCATGGAGCAAAGATATGGGAAGCTGAATTCGGATTTTGAATTCTTTCGTTGAAACTATTAATACTGGAATGTGAACAACCAATTAAAATCGTTTAAACAGGACGTTTTTATTCAGGAAAAAAATAACAAATCGTGTAACTTTTAGCCAAATAATCGGTTAAAAGTGATATTTACTCATTTATGCGAAAAACGTTTGGTATGTTATTTGTTATCAACGATATTCGTATCACTAAAACTACGACAACATGAAAAAACTATTGATTCTAAGCCTTGCTTTAGCAGCTATCGCCCAAGTTACATCTTGTAAGAAAAAATGGAAGTACGACGAAAGTAATGCACCGAAAACAAACGCAATTGTGGAAAATGCATTCGCTGAAATGGCAAATATGTCCGATCAGGCATACAAGGGAGGAACATTCATTTATGGAATTGGAAAACCAATTTATCGCTATCAGGATAGTCATGAAGCAAGTGAAGCTGAAAAGGCAAACTGTAATGTAATTATTACGATTGACACTGTTGGTTCCCAGGATACAATTACGATTGATTGGGGTACAAATAACTGTACCTGTCAGGATTACAAACAACGCCGCGGTAAGTTGATCATTTCTTATAACGGACCTTATTACAATCAGGGAACCATTATCCGCTACACACCGGTCAATTATTACGTAAATGATATAAAAGTAGAAGGATTGATGACCGTTGAGAACATGGGAGTAAATGGATCGCAACAACCTTATTACAATGTGAATATCAATGGAGTTGTTACTTTGACTACCGGAGAGATCGCAACGTATGTCTCTTCCC
>CAMLDR010000030.1 GCA_946478775.1 uncultured Flavobacteriales bacterium | reverse complement strand
TTTACCGTTCTGCCGCCAGCTCGTTCAAAGACAGTTCCTTTGTCATCACACCCAACAGCTTGTTCGGGTATTTCCGCGGACATATGGACCACCCGGTAGAAGTAACGATCCGGAAAGGGATTAATTTATATCCCGCAACCAGCTTAAAAAAGACCGTGAAGCCCGATAAAGACTTTTTCACTGCCGAAAACTACCACCGTTTGGTCGACAACCCGATTATCTATGCATTGCCGGACACCACGATCCTGAAACTTCCCGGAATAACTGTTGAAGTTGCCTGCTATTCCACTTCCGGTAAACCGATCTCCAAAGACATTGCGGAATACATTCGTCCGCTTTTGCTGAACCAGGCGAAATACCTGAACAACAAACTGCCGGTGGACCGTTACACTTTTCTGATTTACCACAGCCTGGCTCCCGATCGCACGCACATCATCGGTGACGGCCTGGAGCATTCCAATTCGACATTGATTTTGTTGTATATGCCTTTGGACATTGAAACCATCCGCCGGAACATTTACGGAATTGCCAGCCACGAGTTTTTCCACACGTTGATGCCGTTGGGCCTGCATTCGGAAGAGATCGAGCATTACGATTACAACGAACCGAAGTTCTCCAAACATTTGTGGCTTTATGAAGGTATGACGGAATATTTCACGATGCACATGCCGGTAAAAACCGGATTGATCACCGAAAAGGATTTCCTGAAGACCGTCGAAGAGAAGATCAGCCAAATGAACCAATTCGATCCGAACCTGGCGATCACGGACCTGAGCCTGAATCCGATGGAAATGCAAGACCAATACTACAACGTGTATTTGAAAGGCGCATTGATCAACCTGTGCCTTGACCTGAAGCTACGTGAACTCTCCGGCGGAGAATACGGAACCCAAGATCTCGTTCTCGACTTAATGGCACATTACAGGGGAAAGGCATTTGCAGACGATCAATTTTTTAAAGACCTGGTCATCGTGAGCGGATACCCGGAACTGAAAGCCTTTATCGCGGACTACATTGAAGGAACGAAGGCGCTTCCGTTGGAAGAAATGTTGCTTAAAGCCGGATTGAAGTTGGAGAACGGGAAGATTGCGGAGATTGAGAATCCGAGTTTGGAGCAGGAGAAGCTGCGGGCGGATTGGTTGCAGTGATCCAGCACACTACTTTTTACCACGAATACACAAATAAAAGAAGTCGCCTACCGGTCGACTAAGAATTTGTTAAACCCAACCAATAATCTTATTGCCTTTCTTGAGCGGCATACAGTTCTTGATCTTAAAAACTCCGGTTTGTTTTTGGAGCCTGAATTTCAAACTCTTTTAGAATTACTGATCGTCACAATGGTTAGTTCCTTCTCTGTTGAATCGATCTCTGCATGGCATTTTGCCTCATCTGGCCTTGTTGAGGAATTCTAATGCCAAAAATAAATCTTTACCACTGCCATCAACATGGTTGCTGATTTCGAATAACAAATCGTTCTTCTATTCAAACGTTTCAAGTGAGTCCTCAAATTCAGGTTTTGGCGTTCGATGTGGTTTATTCCACGATTCTTTGTAGAATGAATCCCCTGTGGGATCAATTCTTTGTAAATATTCAGCTTATCAGTAACAATTTGTTTCGCATCAGACAAAAGCAATGTCGAAATGACTTTCATCAGATTCGTTTTATTTCTTCTTCCTACAATCAAATCTATAATTTCTCCTGTTGCAGGATTCAAAGAATAAGCAATACAAACCCGGTTGTTTTTGTTTCCGATATAAGTGAAGAGTTCATCTACCTGGTAGGTTTGACCAACTAAAATTGGAGAAGGACGTTTGAGCAATCTTCCGATTTTTAGGATTCTTCTGATCACTGTTGAATTGGAGATAGTCAATATTCTTCCAATACTTCTTATTCCACAACCTTCTTTAACCAATTGAGTTATTTGTTGATCTTCAATAAGTTTCGATTGGTATTTATAGTTCTGACGTTGATATTTCAAGCAACATTTGCATTGATATACTTGAATCTGATTTTGTTTTCCTTTCCGGATGCATAATCCATGACAATAGCGGCAATTCATTCAGGTGATGTTTAATAACACTTGGAACGTAGATATTGAATTTAAAGTATCTCTATTGGTTCTAAATGAAACAAGTGAAGTGTTACCCTCACTTGTTTTTAGAATCTCAAGGAAAATTTAATGCTGATTATCAACTAGTTATCTATTTGCATATTTCAAAAGTGATGTTTGACAACACTACCGATTTAACGGACAGGAAAGACCATTTTGAACAAAAGGAAGCCCTTCCGAATTTTCGGAAGGGCTTCTAAAGTCTTATTTCAATAGCAGATAATTTGATACACTAGTTAGATTCACTATTATGAAAACGGAAGTTTGAATGCGAATGAATATATAGAAATTGATTACCGCTTATTCTTTCTTCTAACTTCAAAGTGTCTTGGTTTAGAATTATTATTAAATAATCATCGCTGTTCAAATTAATTATAGTATCGTTTTTTAAATACCATTTATTTGATAGAACGATGTCAGAACTACTCTGATCTGTAGATAAAACATAATTTTTATTGTAGTACTGCATAAACCCAAAATTTTTATCAAATTTTAAAACTAGTTTACTTTCTTTTCTGGGAACACCATTTTTAGGTGTGTATTCCCGCAAAATCCAATACTTTGACTCTCCATCCGACAATTGGTATTCTCTTTTTTCCTTTTCATTTTGGCATGAAGAGAAAGTGAAGATGAGCCCGATTAAAATAATCCGATAGTCATTCATCAATTTAGTCTTTAAAATCATTTTCACCTATAGAAATAGATCGAGATTTCACCCCTTTCTTATTTGAGATTAAATTAAACTGCCATTTAATCTCTGCTCCAGCAACACCAGCATTTCCAGAACCTACATATTCAATTGAATAGCCTAATTCCTTACTGTTTTTCGTGTTAAAATCTTTTAAGAAATCATTAACTTCAGACTCTGTATCAAACAATGACATGCCTTGAGCTAACTCCGCCAACATTCCTCCAACAGTTCCATCTTTATAACGCTGGCTTGAGTTTTTAAAGTCTACTTGCCCTATTTGTAATGCATAAACCTTGGCATGCGCAAGACCTTCTCCGTGCATTCCTAGTTTATGAAGATTTTCATGAAGTAAAGTTGATTTCAATTGATGGTAATTCGATAGTGATTCACTCATCACCCCATTAGTTAAGTTAATAAATATATCTTTACCACTTGTATATGCTCCAACATTCTCTTTTTTATCTGGCGCACCAACTGCTGGCTCAATTTTAAGTAGTCCAGCACCTTTGTTTTCTCCGCGAATTTCATACTTTATTCCTAATTGGTTAGCATAACTCCTTAGAACTTTCTCGACAACTTCAATTTCATTCGGAGTTTTTAGTGGCATATCTGCTAATAATGTTTTTGTTTTTCCATCTGCTGATAAAACATAAATATTATTACCATCTTTATTATGTTTGGCACTCATCTTACGATTGTACTTTCCATCTGAATTATAATAATCGTCATCTCCGCGTGGATCAACGTAGATTATTGGATTATTATTAAATCCGTCGTATGGACTTCTATGCTCTTTAGTGACAGGATCAATACTTAACCAACGTCCTAAGCGTGGATCATACTGACGGAACTCGGTCGTGTAGCTATTTCCGCTTCCTTTCAGTTCATCGTCTTTCTCCATTCCGTTAAAGGAGTAACGATAAGGAGAAATCGTCCCATAACCCGGAGTCAATTCCAAATCCCGGTTATGCAGTTTTACCCCAAAGGGAGAGTAATCTGTTGCCTGACGGATATCTGCAAGGAAGTTGATGGTAGCTGGAGCTACATAGGTCAACTTAAGATTATCAAATTGCGTCACCGTACCTTCCTGCGTCATTAACATAATGGTCCCTGGAAGTCCATCTCCGGTGAAAGTATACGAATAACTGCCACTGGAGGAAATATAGGTTCCGACCAAGCTCGTTGACGCATTTCCGATGTTGAATATAATATCCATAGATGTCGTTACATCAAAGGAAAAAGTGTAACTCACCCCATTCAGGAAGGTATAATCTTTAAAAGCTGCCCCGACTACAAAATCACCAGGATCACTGGTAGAACCGGCATTAATAACCAGCTGACCTCCCGTTGCATTCAAAGAGAATCCAGGTGATGGTGGTACACCAATGTATTGGTATGCAGGTCCCGGAGGATATGCCCAGCCTAATAAATTGCCACTCGTTGTAAACTGATCATCAAAAGCAACCGCTGTTCCACCTCCCGGCACTTCCTCCGGAACAATCTTATCACTGATCACACTCAGTACATTCCCCAAGTGATTGGTCAGCTCATAAGTTTTATAGCCGATGTGATGCTGGATGCTTGCCATAGAGTAGGTCTCGTTTTGAGTCCCCAGCAATTCAATGTGCTCGGTGTGAACTCCCAAACGGGTAGAACCATAGATGTGTTTTTCTGTTTGGGTATAAGACACACTGGAACCACCAGAATTAATGGCGCGCTCATAAGTACTCATGACATTCCCCTGAGCATCCAATATATAGTAAATGGATTTCTCTAAAACTCCCCCGTCTCCGTAAGATGAAATATGTTTTGCAATCCGGTGTCCCATAGCGTCGTAATCGAAAGATACATTCTTTTTCGAAGATATGGAAGAAACAACTTGTTTAACTTTGCCATCCACACGCCAGTAAAAGGTTAAATGCTCCTGTAAATCATTCGTCAAACGGCCTTCGGCATCGTAAACGTAATTATTTAGTGCTTGTCCCATATGAATATCCGTTCCGTCATAATCTTTGGTGTCATAGACCGAATAAAGGCGGTTATGCTTCTTCGGATTACCTGTTCCGACAGCACCTGCCACATCTTTGTAATTATAATTCAGATTATCAATGAGGTTTGAAAGAGTTGTCCCGCCTTCGTCATAACGCTGCTGCGAGATAATGTTCCCATTCGCATCGTACTCAAAACCGTTGTAATACATCGTTGTTCCGCCCGTATTCCAGGAATTGGCCCCCAGGTCGATGTTGTTGAAGCTGCGCGCTTCCTTCAAGCGGTTGAGCTGGTCGTACCTGTAAGCATTTCCAAGCGGTAAAACATCGCGGGTATCCGGATCGGTGATCGTAGTAACCATGCGGGCTATATTCCCGTTGTACAATGAACTCGAATTGCTGACCATACCATTAGTTCCATGAGCTGCAATGAAGTTATTGTTCCCCCCGATTGCACCACCATAATCATCGTCAAAATAATGTAAACTGTAGCCATAAACGTCGCGCGCCACAAAGTTATTGGCACTTAAACCAACGCCGTCCTGTCCCGGATCGCGGTTGATGTCCAGTGTATTGGAATTGACACCTTTGATCCAGCCCTGCAGGGTATACACGTAATCAAGTCCCTGCACTTCCTGGTCGCCCAGGACAGTTCTTGCCAGCGGACCATGCTCGTAATACTGGTAATTGGCTTCGCGGTCCCATAGCGTGCTGACCTCCGGTTCATTTTGTACCGAGGAAGTCGAAGAAGCTTCAACTGTGAGCGGAGTTTCCACCGTTGAATAGACATCCGTGATGCGGTTGTCTGCATCGTATTCGTAGACGTGGTGCCACTGATCGGACTCCCCGGTCTGGTAATCCACGCGGTGCACGTTTCCAGAGATCAGGTCGTAAATGTAATCCATCCTCTTCAAACGATGACGATCACCGATACCAACCATGTCCTTGATCTTCCGGTTATCCTGGTAGAGTGTTTTCACATTTCCGTGAATGTCGTAATTGTAATGCGTGGCGTGATCGTATTCGTTGGCTTTTGCATTATACGTTTCCGAATAGGTCACGTGGACAATGCGTTTACGCTGCGTATTGGCATCAAAAGTGGTAGAAGTAAACCCGGCATCTGTTTTGATGTCATCATCGGCCACATCGTAATAGCTTCTGGTCACTTCGTTTCGAGTAGGGTTAACCTGGGTAAGTGCTACCAAACCTGTTTGAAGCCAGGTGGCAAGTTTTGCATCATCCACTACATTCGGAACGGTGGTTCCTCCCACATTGGTTCCAAAAACGGAAGCAAATTTAGCACCGGAAGGATTTTCCGTCTTTTCTCCGGCTTCTGTTGGGCGGCCCAATCCGTCGTACAAAGTATACGAGAATTTATTGACTCCTTTCTGGCGGGAGTTTTGGCCCACCACAATACGGCCCAAACGGTCGTAGTAGAAACGGGCAGTAAACATACGGTCTTCGTATTTCAGGTTGCGCACCATGGCACCTCTTGAGCTAATATCAGAAGGACTAATGAAACCTCCTCCGTAAATAGCGGTATTGGCAGAACTGAAAACAAGCGCAGTGATATTGTACAAACTTGCGGTAACTCCGGATTCCGGATCTATAAATGATTCTGCAAGATAACTAAATCCACCACTTTGAATGTCATGAGAAACAGGATCATTGGTGGCAGAATAAAGGCTGTAAATCTTCCCTGCATCTCCTACTGCCAAACCAATTTTATTATCAATGAATGCCACGTCTCTGAATGTCACCCCGGAAACGGTAGCAAGGGTATAACTCGTCGGTGTTGTTCCATTGCGGTAATAATTGATCAATCCGCCGTCACCTACCATGATCGCAGAGGTGTTGTCAAATACGTGGATACCGCGAATCGGGTTTGCAGCAGTATAAGCCGTTACCGGAGTTCCAATGTTGTAAGTCGTTCCGGATACTGCCAGCGTAACCTTCGCCAGCGTGCTGTTGTATGCGAAATAACCGAAGAGCGGATTGGTCTTTGAGAACTGGATATCGTTGATTGTACCGGTAATTGCAGTCTGAGTAACGGTTCCGTTATCTGATTTCAGGTAATAATTCACCCCGCCGATCACCGCAAAATGCTGTCCGTTCGGTTTGGATTTCGTCCATACTTTTTTCAAGCCGGTAACCCCTGGTCCTGTCGTGGTTTTGATGTTCTTCCAACTCACTCCGCCATCCATAGTAGAACGTGCAAAATAGTAATCCCCGATCAGGGTTCCGATCTGTCCGTTCTCAAAATGAACATCGTTGTATTTCGGTCCGAAAACCCGGTTGATACGTGTACCAATGTTCTGGTTGTAGCGGAAAACTTCCGAAGCGTTTCCAACCACAATGGATTTCTCACTGCCTGCAACCTGGAATACTCCCAGGAAGTTTTGCTGTGTTTGGCTGATCGCCGGTGAAAAGAAATCAGTTGTAAAATTTGGAGTAAAGTACAGTGACCCATTATCTCCAACAATAACTACGCGTGCTGTCCCGCCTCCATAGGTAATCGAACTGATATCGTTAATGGTTTTACCCGCCAGGTGGTCTGTAACGGAAACACCAGAAGTAGTATAACAGGTAAACGGATAAAGGCTTCCGTTTTGCTGGAGCATTGCCAATGCTCCGTTTTTACCTCCAAACATGTAGAAGTTCGCTGCACCGATGGTAACCTGGCTCGCTGCGCACAGATCAGAAGTAATTCCCAGAGGGCGCAGAGTAGAAGTTGTAAAGCCGTTTAATATCGGCCTGGTGAATGCCTGACCGTTCTCACCCACAATCAGGTTCATGGAAGCCGTATATTTCAATTCCGTTAAACCATATAGCTGATGTTTCTTTCTGTCTGTGTAGGTCAGTGAAGGGTTCCCGTTAGAAACAGGAGCAGCTACTCCCGAACCGGTAAATATTCCACCGCCACTTCCCACAAGTGTAACATAGGTTCCATGTACGGCTATTTTCCTGATTTGAGAACCGCCCAGGGTCAAAGTACCTCCATAATAGGTAAATCCGGTTCCTGCAGTAGCAGCTTTTCCATAAATCCGGGTATCAGAAGAACGATAAGCCACGATATAATCCAATGAAGAGATGGTCATTTTATCGATCGAAACAAAGGTTGTTAAGGCGCCTGAGGAAAGTGCAAAAGCAGAGAAAGTCATTGCCGAACCAACCGTTGTTGATTGGGAACGGTAGATCACACCACTAGTCGTCAATACCTCTACGGCAATTTCAGAACCCGATTTCATGACTACCATTTCCTTTGGGATCAATGATGAAGCAAACACGGTTACCATCGAAGAGTAAGTCACGTCTGTTCCGGCAGGTGCAAATGAATTGGACTTGTATAAGACATAATTTGCACCAACCAGTGCAATTCCGTAATAAGTCAGGTTTGTTCCGTTGTTGTAAGTCGAAACAATGGTCATCTCGAGGTTTTGCGCCAGGGTGGGACTTTGATTCAATTCAACACATACACCCGCTGAGTTAATCACTATATTTTTGGAATATGCCACACCGGCTTCATATCCTTGTATCAGGACTTCCAGGTTGCTTGCAGAACGTCTGTTGAAAGAAAGCGTTGCATTGGTATACTCATTGGAAAGCGCCGTCCAGGTTGCTCCGGCATCGGTTGTTTTACGAATGACTTTCACGCCGTTTTCAGTAATCCGGGCAATTCCGATAGTGGCATTCAACATGTGAATTTGGTCGATCAAACCTTTCGCATCTGATTTTTTCAGGCGTTGTCGGTAAGAAGCCGCAGCCGAACCACCCAGGGAAGAAATATTTCCATCATCTCCTCCAACAAATCCATCCGTAGCGGAATAGAATGATAAAGCATGCAAATCACCTACGAACGCATTATCCGGTATCAGTGGAGTTCCTGAGGGATTTACTG
Organism: uncultured Flavobacteriales bacterium; assembly: GCA_946478775.1. The sequence continues at coordinate 21,190 of CAMLDR010000030.1, read as the reverse complement.
AAACTGCAGTCATATCAAATGTTTCAGTTCCATCAGAGACAGTTACCAGGTAAATGATCCCCTTGAAATCGGCGACATTCCCTTGAAGGGTGAAATCCTTGAATTCGGTGATCGTATAACCGGATAAGGAGCCGACAGTATTCAAATAAACACTTGAAACTCCGGAAGAAAAAATCTTGAAAATACGACCTGTTCGATTCAGTAAATAGGCATCTGTTCCCACCACTTCCATCGCTACAAATTCCGAGTAGTTGGCAGAGTTCCCCATGTCTGTCAAATCCCAGGTCAAACCTCCGTCTTTGGTAATTAAACTCAATCCGTGAGATGCAAGTGCATAACCCACAGTGGATGAGACCATGTAAACTTCTTTCAGGTCGGCAGCCAGGGTATTCGTTACACGAACCCAGTTCAAACCACCATTGGTTGTTTTAAACAAATATCCGCGGTTGGTTAGCGGAGCTACTCCGGTTGCATCCATAAATCCGCTCAGGTATCCCTGGTTGGCATCCAGCATTTGGATCCCGGTAGTTGTTAATCCGATTGGTAAGCCATTCGGTAAAGTCGGTTCAAAGACTTTCACAGCATCCTGGTCCGGCATATTTTGTGCTACCAGCTGGTTCAGTGAGTTATACAGGTAAGTAGTTGGCATGCGGTGACTAGTGATCACGTTATGGGTATTATTCAAACGATCACTTTTAATGGCATTGCGTATAGTTGTATTGGACATATCCACAAATTCAACTCCTTCCGGCGGAATCGTTTTGATCAAATTCCCAGCCTGGTCGTAGTAATAAAGCGTGAAGTGGTGTTCCATTTCATTGTAGGTCATCGACATGCCTTCAGTTGCTTTCATACAATGAGCAATGTATGCCGCTCCCAGTGTCGTGTAAAAATCCTGTACCTGTTGATTGTACTGGATCTGGGCATTTACCTCGTTGTTACTTTGGTAGAATTCCGTACACGGATCAGCAAACGTAATTTCAAAGGTTTCAAAATTCACACTCGGCGTATCGATCACACACGGCACTTCTCTTCCGGATAGACAGAATAACAAGAGATCCTTTGCTTCGTCCTCATACAAATGGCTAAGTGTTAAACTCAAATTAGAACAATACTCATCCACACAATAACACAGTTCATTTTCTACAAACACGTCGTAATCTACGATCGGTAACGCTTCGGACCCGTTGTTGTCGTTGAAGTAATTTGTGCAGCTAACATATTGGTCGTATTGTGTGTTGCAGGTATTTGTTGGTTCCGCATCAATAATTCCACAGTATTCAGAAATACTGTATGGGTGACTTAGTTTTTCAGCAGGATCTGCAAATAAATACTCAAATAAATAAAATGAATAATTTGCAAAACAATGACATTTAAATGCGGAAGATGAAACTGAATTAAGACTTACGCCATTGGCGGTTGCCCAAGGAGAACTATTGAAATTATTAATTTCCAAAAGATATCTGGTGTATATATCCATACAGAAGCCTCCATTGGAGTTTTCCCAATTTGGAATCGAACATGTTGTTGGAGGATAACCCAAGCCTTCATAAAAATAATTCCCAGCTATACTACAACCACTTGTACTCTGGGAATACAAGCTATTGAAGTAATTTATTACCCCTAAAAAATTGTCCTCACAACAATAACCGTTAGCTATAAATTCTTCATAAGTAAGCATAGAAGGTGATACATTAACAATAATACAACCTGCATCTAGCATCTGCTGAGTTTTATAATTGATTAATGAGGTGTAATCCTCATAAAGGTCCAAGCAATAAAGCTCCGAATCATTATTGATCTCAGTAAACATTTCATCATTCAAACTCGTCAAATCAATGATTCCATCTGTTTGTTCAGATGTTGCAGGTGAAACTTCATCATCCCCAGGAGTTTGGGTACAGGTAGTACATTTCTTCAACTTGAAGCAGGAAGTTCCAGTAAGGGAATCCTGGAAGAAATTTCCTCCGAAGGAATAGGTGATGTACAATTTAAAGTCATTGAATGATCCGTAAACCGTTTGGTTCATCAATACAATATCATCAACAGAAACAATATTATCAAAATCGAAACTCGGACTGGGACTATTATAAGTAAGCACCAGATCGCAGTCACCCGGAAGATCATAGGTTAATACTTTTCTTGATACAGAAACCGTTCCTGGAACAGAGGTCGGTTCACTAAGCAATTGCTCCGTCAATGTAGAAGTCCAAAGAGTTGGGTTGTATAAATTAAATGGTGCATTCTGAGTTTCCAGTGAAAGCTCTAATAATTCCATCAAATCATCATAAGTATCGTATTCCAAACCGGTACACAAGATTGCATCATCCAATCCGCACTCACCTACTGGAGTCATTACATCGTCTGAACGCAACAATTCACAGGAAAGGGTTACCAGGTAATTATTGGAAGAGTTAGTACAAACCACTTCCATCGTATTGTTGGCACCTGCACGAATCTCATCTACAAAAGCAATGGATGAAAGCGAAGACAGGGTGAAACTTGTTGGGTCCATACCCGTAATTTTGATAGCGATGGTATTCGTGCCATCCGTTAGTTCAAATCCGGGAAGAGCGGAATTGTATTTCCATTTCATGGAACCACTTGAATAAGCCGGGTTCACGGTGTAATTGATCGAATTGTTCAGGAAATTACTGTATGGCTGTGTTGTTAGATCAATGAAGCTGGTACTTGCAATGGTGTTCATCTGTGCCAGCGATTTCATCATGTTTTGGAGTGTTTTTCCGAAGTCATTCAATTTACACACATCCGGGAACGCACAATTACCGATTTTCAAGGTCGTTGAGCCCGTTAAATACTGCGTTACCAACTCACCCGCTATCATTACCTTGACCGTAACAGTGAATTCATAATCAGAACCGGACATCTGTGTAAACTGTAAATTGCTGAAAGAAACAATGTCTGACCAATTGTAAGTTAAACTTCCAAGTGCTTTTACCAGTTGGAAAGATCCAAACAAGGAGCTTGTTCCTTCTACCAAATCAACTTCCAGTGTGGAGGAGCCAACCGTTTGCGGTTCCCAGGTTAAAGATGGAACAGAAGCCGGTATTTCAAAGTTCTGCATGGCCAGTACCAATCCGGAAAGGCTGTTCAGCGTATTTGTAGCCGAGAATGGGGTAGTACTTGCCAGGGTATGGTCAGAAGTCGCTTCGTTCAGTAATTTCTGTAAAGACAAACCAATCGGACATTGACCTGTTTGCAGGTAAACCTGGTATGCTACCTGTGAAGGGTCCTGGTTCACATTTGCCAGCTGATTTCCGAAACGGGGCTGTTTGTGGGTGTAGTAAGCCAGCCTGTAGAACGAGCAGGGCTGCTCAATATCAAAAAATCCACCGCTAAAAAACGGAAATACTCCCGCGTTTACATCTATAAATTCATTATCAAAAGGATTGAAAGAGTTGTTCCCAATACAGCTGTTGTATCCGGGATCAGAATTCAGCACTATAGTCTGAGCTGCATCGAACTGCAATTCCTGCTTAGCAGCCAGATACAATCCTCTGAAGGTCATCCATTCGGCGTTGCGTAACTCCGTATTCTGAAGAGTAGTGTTTCCTGCAACATCAGCAAATAAATCCAGGTCCGAAGATGCGGGAACAGTTCCTACCAGGTTGTTATTTCCCCGGTTCATCATAGCCACAACCTGCATCATGGAATAATTGACTCCATTGATGGTTGCGTAATTCATGATCTTATTATCCAGTGCCGGAGTTATTTGTCCGTAAGGATCTCTTAAGAATGTCCCCGGTGAAAGTGTCGGTGTATCCCAGAAATGATTTACGCGTGCATTCACTGATCCCGTCATTGAATTGATAAACCCGGCAGTTTGTGCATCACTCCAGGTATTGATACTAACCATATATTGATCAAATGATTCGGATGAATACGGATCAGCCGGATTAGCTTTAACATAATACTCTTTGTATTTTTTCAAGTAAGGATACTCCGGATGCCAATGAACCAATGAATTCGCCCATTGCGGATTCAGATGGTAATAACTGATGAAATCGTTTACAGAATTCAGGTACTGCGGATAAGTATAATACTCTCCACTTGCATTATTCAGGAAGATATTTGTTCCTAAAACCAGTGTGGAAGACAATGCAGGAGATGAACTTGTAAGTCCTGTTAATATCACGTCCGTCAAAGGAATGCGGGAACGCGTCACACCGTCTTCATCAAAATAATACGGTTGGATTGTTGTTTCCACATCGTATTTCGGATTTCTCCAGTGCGCATTCGCATTAGAAGGCAAGGTATTCGTAGATCTTGGTAATACGTTGGAAACATTCAATACCGAAAGCGGGTGAAGGCTCACCGCAACAGCCCCCTGGTTATTCAGATACTGTCCGTACTGTCCATCCGGGCGCACGTCCATCATCAGGATATCTCTCATATTTTCGTAATAAGAAGCTCCTTTACAAGGCGCATTGCAAGCTGCTAATTCTTCGTAATAGGCCGCTTCGGTGCCGCCTCCCTGCGTATACTCCAATAAACTTCCCAGGTTAGAAACACAATCGGCGCAATTGTAATCTTCCAAACAATCATCTATATTGGAACTTTCCCCTACTTCTTCCAGGATTTCCGGGTAAGTATCAAAGCAAGTATTGATCCCATTAACTGGGTCCGTATACATTTGCAGGTAAGCTTCCAATGCATCCTGGTTTACGCTTAATGTTTTCGTAATCTGGTAAGTTCCCACGGGAAGGTTTTCAATAACAAAAGTGTTATCGTAATCATACGTTGCACAATCTGTTTTAAAGGTAATTTCACCACCTGAACCGGTATTAAAACGTCCCGTTAATCTGGGTGAAAGGGCTACCGGACTTTTTAAGTCTCCACACAAGTCTCTTACTTCAATCGACAAATCATAAACACAATTCAAACACAAACTCCCCAAACAACTATTGGTGTATGCCGGAACCTCGATATCGTAGCTGATTGTAACATCTGAAGCGGCACTTAACGAAATTGTTTGATTAAATTCTTTCGACATTCCGTCAAAGGATAATTTGTTGGAAGTTGAATTTCCGTTGGCGTCTTTTGCAAACAAATCTACTGTCAACGGGGCGATTTCAGCTAAAGATGTAAGTTCGATCATATTATCAGGAGTCTCACCTGCCAAAGAGGTTGCAACCACTCTTCCTTCCTGGTCCAGGTATGAAACGCTCACCTGCCCATTTGGGTCTACCACCATATTCTTTTGGTAGTGCGCCGCATCTCCAACTTCCGAACCGAACAATCTATCTAGCTGCTCCTGGAACGGATGTGCATAGAAATACTGCGTAGCATGGCTAGGTTCATCTGTTGCCAGCTGGAATTCTTTTCCAACACCCCCTTGCGTGCGGATTCTTCCGGTATTATCAGGCATGTATTCCACCTGACTGAAGGGATAACCATTTGCATCCGGAACATATCCCTGGCTTCCGGCAGTATTTACATTGGTAGTTGAATAATAGTTAGCTGCTCCTGAAGCATCGCTCATTGTTCCCACTTCCAATGGATTACATCCATCTTCGCTGGTAACATCAAAATCTGCTTTGGAATATCCGTTATCTGCAGCATTTTTATTGAAGTTAGGAAAGAATCTCAGTGAATTCTCTTCCACCTCCGGTGAACAATTCTCAGTTGGGTCCGGAGCAGGAACAGGCAATACCTGGATAACTGGTCGACCCTGATGGTCATAGATGGTTTCACCCACAATGGTATTGTGGTCCGTACTAATCTTCGTAACCATTTGGCGGTTTCTCAAAGATCCGTCGTAGAATGAGAGGACCTCTTTTTTCTTTCCTTCTTCGGCATAAGTTGCACTGTATTGCCAGTTCTTTTTGATATCAAACGGCACGGTTTCCTTTTTTGCTGAAGCAGGCACACTTCCCATTATTTCAATATCCTCCAAAGACCATTTGGAATACATAAAATGGTAGGGAGTCGAAGAAGACCTTCCCACGGCGCGGACGCGAAAGACCAGAATTCCCTGATCAAAACGCAAGGTGACCTTATAACTCAAATCTGAGGTTGAAATACGCGTAGAATTATTCCGAAAATCAATTTCCAGGTTGGAAATATCAGTGCTCCCAAGATCCACTGTATTCACATAAGTCCATTCCAGTTGGTACTCTTCCGCACGGTCCACTGCATCCCAGGAAATAATTGCTTCATCAGCAAGTTCCTCTGAATCACAATCAGAATTCCAATCTATGTCCGCAACGACTAAATTATACGTATTAAAATCTACCATCGTGGTAAACCCATAAATACGGTCTACAAATACGTCTCCCTGCAAGTAGAGGTTGGCCGGCATCCCTGTTTGAACCACTCCATTTACCTTAACTTGTGTAATGGTAATATCCATTTGTTCCACATTATCAATCGTAACGGTATGCTCATCCATATAAGTCAATGAATCAATCGGATAATAGGATACTTTCAGTACTTTGGATATAGTTGAACCTGGTGAACCGCCTGCGGTGGTATAAGGGACTATGGACAAAGTTACTTCCGTTACAGACTGGTTAACCGCATAAAGGTAATGGTGATCAACACCCAGCGTGATGACTCCTTTACGCGTCAGATCCGTGATGTTAGTAGTTCCCCAACCCGGAGGAGTAATGAAAGTTGATCCAAAGGTGGTAGCCCCGGTCAATACTGTCGGCTGATGGGGTAATATTACCGCATGGCTCCTAAAACCAATCAGGAGAATAATAACTAGTGGTATGAATCTTAATAGTAACATAGATCCGATTATTTAGTTGATTTATAGCGGGAATCCTTTAATTGGAAGCCCTGCATGTTAGGTGACAATTTGTATTCATCCGTACCTGTTTTCTCCAAAATATTCTCAAGTGAAATCAAGTTGACGGTTGCTTTTAGCTTTTTCATTGGTTCATAAATGATGCTCAAGTAAGGAGATTCCAATGTTTCATCATCCATGGATTCCGAAAAGTAATTTCCCGGTGGATAATAAATATTCAATTTGTATAGTTCCTTTGACTCGGCGCGAACATAGAATTCCAGGATACCCAAGGATGCATTTTCCGGTTCGGCTCTTAACACATAATAGGTCGGATAAATGAGCTTTTCCAATTTATAGCCTTTCAAAGCATCTGCAGGAATCTGCTGCATCTGTGCTACTTGTCTCATGGAAGAATCAATGCTGCTGATATAAACAATCTTATCGAGTGAATCTACCACCACATTCAGTTCATTCGTTTGGAAACTGATCATTCCGGGATTGATCATTTTATATTCCAGGCCTTTGCCGCGAATAATCTCACCAAAGCCCGATTCTATAACCTCGGAAGACTTAATGTCTTTAAACACTTCTTTTTTGAACTTACACGAAATCATCTCGGCATTCATTTTTTTGCCAAGAACTACCATTTCCGCATTGAATGATTTGGCATCCAGTGTTTTTCGTTCCTGTGAAATTCCCATTAAGGACAGGAATGAACATATGATTGCTATGCTGATCTTCATAGGACTAATAATTATCTTTTGAGGATGAATTTTCCCGGTTCTCCTGGATGGTCATGATGCCTTTCTCGGTTTCTTTCTTCACCCGGATTAGCTTTCCTTCTTCATCGTATTCGTAGATTTTCGCATAATTCCGCTCGTCTAATTCAGCAATTAAGCGCATGGTAACCGGATCGTATACATAACTTACCATCGAACCCTCAAAAGGAATCACCCGGATATCATCAAAATAACATTCTCCGCTTAGCGCACTAAGTTCAATCGCAAAATCTCCACCGGGACTCCCTGTAACAACTTTTTCCATTCGCTGCCAGCCATCTACAATCTGCCCTGAAACCGGAATATCAGTCGGGGTACTGTTGGCAATGACTTTCATTTGACATTGGTCGTAGGATGTTTTTGCCTGGCCTGCACTTTCTTTTACCCAACCGGTAACGACGTATTCCCCGTTTGTAGGTTGAAATTTAGGAATGCAGTTTTCACAATCTACACGCGGCCTGCACACAAAAGAATAAGTTCCACCAAAAGCCACCCTTCCGGAACATGATTGAGAAGTTACTTCCAGTACATAGTGTTTAAACGCTGTAAAAGAGCCCGACAAGTTTTGTTGAGCAGATGTAGCCGCTCCGGTTAAATAAGGAGTTACGGCATTATTCTCGATCAAACTTGCATAATCTTCATTTGGATTGAAAGGACCATACATCTTAAAACTGGTCGTAACGGGTGTTCCTGTTCCTGAATTTGCATAGCCTCTAAAATTAAGAATTGCTCCGCTGAGGGTCATATTATCCGCGGGAATAAAAATATAATATTGCTTGGTCTGATTATTATTACAGATCGTTCCGGCAGCAGGTCCGTACAATGCTGTTGAAGGATTTGAACACATACGCCAGGCACGATTCGGGGTGAAATTGCGTAAAGTATCTTGTCCGAAAGAACCCAGGACATTCAACAACATTAAAAAGCTTACAAGGTATTTCATGATCAAAGTCTTAGATTAAAATTGAATGTTTTGTATACTAACCGTTCCTCCCGAAACACTGTATTTTTTGGCCGCTTTACAACCAGTAGCATCGGTAACTGTTATTAGTAAACTGTTTGAATTGGAAGCTGTACTGATTGTTGGAGTAATCTGTGTAGCAGTTGTCATTTCAGCACTTGCAGAACCCACCGCCTCATATTCCATCACATAAGGAGCTGTTCCACCGGTAATAGTGATCAATGTGCAACTCGCTCCTCCTGCAGTACAATTTAACAACATGAAACATGGCGGAGAAACGGTACATACTGTGACAACATTCTCAAATTTCACCTTAGTACTTGGCGTTACTTTAATACTCGTTTTGCCTGTGTGGGCATTTGTGGTAGAAAGTGACCCCGAAGGTATATTTACAAGGTTATTTACCGCACCAATCTTTGCTTTTGCAAAGAAATTTTGATCCATACAATTCGTATAAGCCAGGTCTTCAAAACTACCGCTTGCAATCTGTGTTCCTTTGGCATTCGCAGCAACAGCAGACGTTAGTGTACCATTATAACTAAACAAGCTGGAAGAATACCTTCCTAAAGCATCTCTCGTTTCCAAAGTCATTCCATTCGGTGAGAATTCCGTTACTTCTGAAACAAAAGTCCAGTTTTGCCCGTTTTTCTCCCAGGTACCATTCCCCAATTTATAAAACGGAGCATAAGCTTTGAACACACCATCCTTTCGGATATTTGTATTTCCATCGTAATTTGTCTGGGTACGTTCCGTTAAATAAGTATATGACCTGATCGGCCTCCAGGTACCTTTCGTTCCGATCAAATATGGATTAGCCGCTGTAGAAAAACAATCACAATAAGTTCTCCAGTCTTGTCCGAACTCAATAGCTCCTGCATTCAACACATTGGTAAACTGATTGGTATTGATCCCATTCAATGGATTACTGAATGAGGTCATACTCGCCATAGAAGTCGTTTGCTTATTCCTGTGACCCGATCTAAGGATTTTGATCGTAGCATTGCTTCCGGTAAATGGTGTACCGTCATTCTTCACAATGCGGATTCCGCTGGAAGCAACATCCACTACCCAGCCTTTTTTAACATCAGAACCAATGGTTACGGAAACTTCATCTCCCTCGGCAAAATGATTATATGAGCTTGGAATAGCGGCAAAACCATTGTTGGTCACATGGGCTGCTTTATAGGAATACAAAATATTCTTCGAAGATTGACCGAATGCCGCGTATTTCCAATAAGCAGGGTAATTCAGGGAGTATACTTTGTCGTTGAAGTTGGTAGTTGTCTGTGTTACCAAGACTTCACCAGTATTTGCATCGAAAGCCAGGTTATTGGTTTCCACAATGCTTCCATCCTGGTTGGCAACAACTTTATCCAATACCGCAAAACGGTTGATGGTTTTATTCATCGTGGCGCTTCTGAAGCGGTTTGTTGTCTGGTCGTAGCCGGGATATACAGGCGGAACTGTAATAGCAAGCATCGCCAGTAAGAAACTGTTGGTATTGATATGGATCTTAGGCACACGCGATTTGGTTTCACTCTCTCTGAAATCGGCTACTGCATCATAGCGAATACCTACTTTGGCTGAAGAAGTAACTCCTTTCTCATCAATCACCGTAATGTCATTTTTCAGACGCTTATTGGCAACCCCATCTAAATTCAGGTCCTCACTCTTATAATAATACTCAACAGTTGATAACGGTTTTGTCTGATCTTCTCCATACACGCTTTCCTTTTTGGTTTTCCCGTGCATATTATTCAGCTCAATAGAAAAGCCTTGGTTTGCAGTCAGGTATTGGTATTTTGGTCCGATCGGGAACAAACTGTGATCTGTAAGCATGTCCACCTCCGTTCTTTTTACAATAGTAGGGAAATCCCTTGCCGTGTAGAATTCTTTCACGACTTTACCGGTAGCAGTTCGCTTAACACCTTCATGCGGCAAATCTTTGATGACTACTCTCGAGTAACCGACATTGGGTGATGGGAACTGAGATTCCATGATCGGATCATCGATATACATTTTATCATCCATTGCCAAACGGCGTTTGTTATTCACAATATATGCCGTATGCCATGGGTTTTCGTCTCCACCCAATTGCGGTTCATAAGAAGCTACTCCGGAAGAAGTTCCGTCTTCCAAAACATATTCGTAGATCTGGCCGTATTCACTGGAAGGTGCGTCTGAGTTCATAGCGTTCCAGTTGTCATTGATCTTGATGGCATGCACCCTGCTTCCTCCTCCGAATTTTCTGCCATTCGGACAAGTCAATCGCATCCAGGATTTATTGATTACGATACTTTGTCCTTTACCCTGGTCATAAATTGCTTTACTAGGGCCGGTAACCAATTCTTTGAAACTGGTCAGCATGTTAACTGTTGCATTCACAAAGCTGATTACCGCTTGCTCACTTTCACCTGACTCACCGCTTGGTGTAAAATTGTTATTGATCGTTCTGGAAAGCTGCGTGCGGCCAAATAAGATGGATTGTGTAATAATAGGGCTATAGTCCGCAGAAGTTTCTATATCCTTTAGTTTTTCCCCTTTTAACTTGATTCTTCCGTACGATTTCGTTCCACTTACAAAAGGAGTCGAGGCTACGCTTTCCACAATACCGTATCCGGAAACAAATTCGGTTTTTCCTTTGAAGCCACTTCCTGTTGGTATAAGTTCAGATAAAACCCTGAAATAGAGTTGCTGCCCGGCACTACAATAAGAACGGGGATCATCTGTTGGATTATTCAATTCAAAAAGTAATTCCGGATTGGTGTTTGATCCAACCAGTGACTGTATGGAAGCCTGTCCGGTACTTGAAACACCGCGTGTATCTGAATCCGACCAATAAAGTCCGGCAATTTTAAACATTTGTCCGGCCTTTTTATGCTGCACATACGCATAATCATCCGATTCGTATTCTACATTAATCTCTCCACCGGAAGGCAGTTCAATTCTGTTCAAGCACCATGCACCTGCATTTGCATTTGCCGTGGTTTCATCCTGAACCGAATAGGGAAAATCTGAATTATTTAAAGGATCTGTGAGAGAATTCTCGGATCCCGAAACCGGTGCTTTATAGGTTCCCCATCTGTCTGATCCTTTTAAATTATATTCAGGATTGGAAGGAGTACCTGTTGCCCCGTAATTGAACTCGTAATAGCGGCGCTTCATCTTTTTGGAATTCTGGTAGGAGAAGATGATTTTCTTAAGGGTTAATTTACCCGTTTCAAGCAGATTGTTATTCCCCGGGGTAGTTTGATCATTTCCGGGATACTTTCTACACAAGCTGTAATCGTATTCGAATTCTACTTTTTGAACAGGAGTTGCGTTTGCAAGGTTCAATTCATTTGCTTCGTATTCGGATCGCGTATACAAGGTGATGCTTCGAAGAAGTTGTGTACTCGAGCTCGGTGAGCTATTCAAGCCGCCGCTCCTTCCCGCTGCACTTCTTCCATCGTGTCGATCTTCTGTTACAAAAACAGCTACGTAATTCTTTGTTTTAATTGTCTGTAAGTATTTCAAGTCTTTCTTTCCATGTACAAAACTTCCCTTGTCGTCCGTTTTGTCCGAACGCATTCCTTCGTTGTGATAAGCTGAATTTCCCTGAATGGGTGTTCTCCATTCGTGACCAGCTACGGTTTTATAATCAAATGCAACGTATGACCCCAAATCATTTTTACTTGGCCCTTGCATTCCATCAGAATCCACATAATCATCACTCAAAACAGCTGAAAGCATGAAAGAGTGTGCATAAGGAGGCATTTTGGTGCTGCTGAAATAATGGTCAATACCATGTTCATTGGAGGTTGACGCATCTCCTGGGATATTAACATCGGTCAACAAACCGCTTTGGTTATCCGGGTAAGCAATTCCGCCGCCGCCGTAAAGTCCTTCACCAGTAGCAAATGTGACATCTTCCTGGAAATGGTTATAAACCGGCATAGCAAACACATACCTTCTTCCGTCCTGTCCCAATTGGGTGATCTCTCCGATATGGTAAGGCTTTGCATTCAAAAATAAATTCCCACTGTTAAAAGGAATGACTCCCATATTTTTCTCTACCTCGAAGCGGCTCAGGAAATACATATTGTTATTACTGTAATCCCGAAGTGTTTTCTGGTTTTTGGTGATCGCTTTGTTAGTGGACCCTTGTTTCAGACTGTTATTTAAACGAGGTGATTCTGCATCACCTGCCAGTACCAGGCGTTCTACATCCAAGCCATAAAACTGGGTATTCATCAGGTCATCCCGTGTAACAGAACTTTCAGATGCTTCTGTGAACGAATAGGCCGGTACAATATTCCCACTTGATGATCCTTTGAATCTTAAACTGCTGAAAGGGGTATTGTTCTCAGACCATGGGCCGTTCGTGACATTTGTAATCGGAATATCGATATCCACACCGATATCCGTTAAGTTCCCGAAACCTAATTCTACCCCCACATTTGCTCCCAAATCCCAGGTTGAACTTAAGGGATCGTAAACATACCCGACATCATTTCTCATTGGCCGGAAACTTCCACCAGTTCCCTGAGCCATGACACTGAATAGATCGTAGGTCTGGAATGCAGAAGGAAGATTTACACTGTATTTTGAAAAAGCCTGGTCGTTATCACGGTTAAAATCCAACTGATTGCTTGTCGATCCCAAACCGTTTTGTGAAAACAGGTAGCCATAAGAAGGGACGTTTATAGACTGATATTGCTCAGGAATCCATGAACGCGAAAGCGATACACCGATGTTTCCCTGGCCGTCAAAAGCAAACAGTGATCCGGAAACATTCATGCGAAACGATGAAGAAGTGGAAAACTTGTTATGCTGAGGAGTTGGTAAATATTGAGAAACCCCAAAATCAAAGGCTCCTCCGGCACTTGCTGTTGAACTGCCAGCCGGAGTTGTTCTCATCCCTTCCGGTAAGGTGACATCGGTACCCAAATAATTGAACTTAATTGTTTCTTCAAGGGTATTGTAATTAATCTTAGTAGCACTAAACCCATAACTGACCTGCTGTAGTCCGGCACGTGAATTGAAAGCGGTACCGATCGTCCCGGTTCTTTTCGTGTCTTGTGCCTCACTTACTTTTTCCTTATAACTCAAACTCACATTCGGAGAAAAGGAAGCTCCGTTCTCACTGCTTCCGGATAAGGAAAAACCTCCTGTTAAATTTCCTCCCAAAAATTTCCCGAAATCGAAACTTGGACCGATACTCGTAGATGAACTATACCCGGTATAATTATTGAATCCCAACCCGACATTCAGGTTTAAACCACCACTTCCTCCCGAAGGAAGACTGAAACCGGCAATTTCTATCCCCAATCCCGCATCAATATTGATGTTGAAATTTGGTTTTGTACTCAACTGTTTTACTACCTGATCACCGTTAAAATCATCCGGTAATCCCCGAAGTGCCCTGGTAATTGCACCGGCATTCAGGTTCCAGCCCAACCCAACCCAGGAAGCATCCTGATCCATGGTGACACCTGAATTGTAGGCAATATTAATTGGATAACCTTCCACATCCATTAAAGGAATGTTGTATGTAAAATCTCCTGTAAACGGGTCAACCATATCTGATACCCCAATCGGAGTAAAAGCACTTGCTTCCGGTTGTGTAGGCCCTCCGGCATAACTAAAGCTCGGCTGAAAAGTAGACCAGATAAATACAGTCAGTAGAAACCAGGAAATACTTTTGGTTCCTTGTGATTTTGGTGCTTTATTCATATTTCTTAAGATTCAGGGTCGGTAATTGTTTTCTTGTTAATTGGGGAATTAAAAATTCCACTAAGCGGTTGTTAATCATTCTGTCTCTAAACACGATTTTTACGATTGGATCATTCGTGCTCTCCAAATCAAAAAGAACACGGGCACGCATCGGTATGTTTACTTCGTAAATTGCGGATACACATTTAATGGTATCATTGGTTGCAGAAATTCCAAACAAATCGCCCTTAATATAGTTACTTAGGTATAATTTCCTTTCAGCAGCACGCATTCCGGTTTTACCGGGAACAGAGAAAATATCCTTTGAAAATTCCATACAAGCCAAATCCAAAATAAATCCAAATGAATTATCGATTGATTTCAGTTCCTGGGCCAAAATATCCTTCTTTTCGCAATGGTCCAATGCACATTTTGCAATATCGAACTCTTTAGGAACAAAACGCACCCCATAAGAAATGCCATCAGCCGTATCTTTATTTTTCCACAAAAAATCCGGAGAATAGCACCATTCTACATAAGCATCTGGCGACAGTTTCTTAGGCTTTTGGGACAACACTAGGGGAATCGACAAGCAAAGCGCAGCTAATACAAGTAAATACCTCATCTTAGTTAATTGTAAAATTAAATACATACTGTTTTTTATTTTTCATAATCCAGGAGGCTTTATAGGTTCCTTTATCCAAATCCAGATCTTTTAAATTCAACTGGAAAAATCGTTTCGTTCCTTTGTATTCGCTGGTTTCCTCCGTTTGCTCTTTTCCATTCAAAAGTTCATTCAAATAACAGGTTTTCACCGTTTGACCACCTTTATGAAGTGTAATTTTCAAATCAAGAACACCCGTCTCATCGGTCAATAACCCAACTTTCTCATTGATCACGGAAAACATCTGACCATCGTTCTTGAAAGCAATCGGATAAAACACCGGCAACGGATCCTTAGGTTTCAATATCGTAAACTGGTACGGTTCCGATTGGTCCACGATCATTCCGTTAAACAAGATCGATATCTGCCAAACATAGGTGTGACCCTGCTCCAATTCCGTGGTGGTAGATGAATAGGAATGCATTGTGTTTTGATAATCTTCCAAAACCAAAATAGGCGTATTGACAGCAATGGCTTCTCCCTTCAGCTGGTTTTCTTCCAATTCGCAAAGCACATAGCGCTGTGAATAACGCGGATCGGTTTGAAGTGCTGTTATATTGGTCTGCCAGATAAAATTCGGTTCCGTTTCAATAATGGTATCGTAGTCCATCGGATTGGAGAGCGTAACCGGGAAAACACTTTGCTGGGCAAATGAATTGGCCAGTCCAAAGAGGGTTATCATCAATAAAAAGCGGCTTAATCTCATTTTCGAACGTTTAAGTGAATTTTTAATCGGAATTCCCAGAACCACGGACGGATCGGGTAATCAATATCAGGTGTTATAAAATTGAGTGCATCTGTTGGCAGCCATCGTCGTCCGGTAAGATACCAGGTGAAATGCCTGCTCGGTGCAGCACTGAGAGTGAATGAATAACCATATTGCTCTGAAAACTGTTCGCTTTTCAGGTAATTAAATGCCGATGAGAACCGAACGCCTTTGAAATTGGCTCCTAACTCCGGTGAAATAATGATATTGGAGCCATAAATAAGCGCCATTCCCTGGAAATCCTGGTAATTGGCCGTTACTCCATAGAACAGGTGTTTGTGAGCCATCTCCCCTTTCAGGATCACATTCGTCATCCGGATAACAGAATCCGGGCGGTTGACGTGCGAATACGTGCTGTTACCTGAAAGCGTAAATTTTGATTTTTTGAATTTCTTCTGATAAACAAAACCTCCGCGGTATAAAGCATTATTTCCATAAGAAATGGAATCATTCCCACGAGCATTGATCAATGAATAGCCTGCAAAAAGAAGCAGGTTCTTAATGATACTTTCCTGCACATCGATGTGGACGCCATTGGTAACTAATCCCTGTCCGTTTGAATTTACATCGTAACGGTCCCCGATGTATTTCCCGGAAATCGTGAGGTGTTTAAACAATTTGGTTTGGAAACCATATTCATGATGCAGGAAACCCGAATTGTACATTCCCTGCGAAAAACCATCGTAGTTCACACCGATTCGTTTTACCTGCCCGTAAACCTGGGTATTCATCCGGGTAAAACGGTATTTTACTTTAGCAGCAGCAGCCAGTCGACTGGAATAAGCGCGCGAAACAGAATCCCCGATCGGAATCGTTTGTCCCAAACTTCCAGTAATGAACAATCTTCCTGATTTCAGGGGTGAAAGTGAAAAGCTGATATTCGTCGTGTTATTGGTGGTACGTTTCACTTTTTTCAAAATGCTTTGCAGATCCCTCCCGTTGTAATAATTCTCGATCGACACCGAATTGCCTTCTTCATTTCCGTAACCGATAATAGTAGAACTCACAAAACGAGCCGTATTCACAGTAAAGAACTGGTTCATATTGAACACATTCTGCGAATTGTTCAGGTATTGATCCACCACCGAATTGGAAAACAATCGGTTGGGAACCGTCAGTCCGGCAGCAATGTCATAGAAGTACTTCCTGTAAGTTCCTTTCACATGGATTCCCTGGATCGGTACGGTGCTGTTGGACATTCTTCCCCCGGAAAGTGAGGTCAGACCCAGGTCGAAGCGTTTGATTCCATCCAAAAATCCATTTGGTCTTTTTAGGTTTAATGCATTCAAATCGTCCAGCTTCAGGTCCTTGAGGTTCTGAAGGCTGTCTTTTTTAGCGGTCCATTCCTCAATAGTTCCTTTGTAGGCAGCCATTTTCTGATTGATGGAATCCAGGTTCAGTTTATCGAAATCAATTTTATTCTTTTCGGGAAGGCTTAAGTCCGGGATTTTGGTATCGGGTACTTTTCCATTGATATCCGGGATCTTTCCTGCGGGAAGTTCAGGTTTTTCCAGCTTACCGTTCGGATACTTCAATTTGTTTTTGTCTTTCAATAATTGATACTGCTGCAACAGGAAATCCAGGTAGCTAATCTTTCCTTCCATAGCGTAAATATCCTGATTGATGGACCCAATCCCGGTATTTAGATCACCGATCTCGCCTTCCAATTCGGCTTTTCGCATCTTGTATTTAGCAAGTGCATCATAGCTTAATCTAAAATAAGTCGGTCTCCCGGAAATGTATTTTTCATCTGAAAGCCTTCCCTGGAAGGTAAGCGGAATACCTTTGAATTGGAATGAGGTTGAAAGCTCCATAAAATGGTTCATTCGACCTTTCTTGCTTCTGAAATTTGATTGAACTCCCGCATTCACACCCAAATCAATATCCGTTCTCCCCAAGGAAAAAACAGGAGTTCTCACAGAGTCAGTTTCCTGACCGAACAGTAAAGAATTGATTACAAGGAATGATATTACGGTGATTGGTTTCAATAAGATAGTCAGCTAAGAATGGCGTAAATTTAGTTAAAAATCGTTAACAAAATTCAACACCAAAAAATTCGACTGCTTACCAACTAAATAAATAATTTGTAAAATGTTCAGTTATTTCAAGTAATTACAACTAATTTTTTTCCGGATCAAAAAAATCAATTTCATCCGTTTTTTAACATTTCGTTCAAATAAACCGCGAAAGGAATTCTCAAACGGGTTACAACTCTGTTAAATTGAATACACTACCTGATTTGACTTTAAAGATTATTCAATCACCACTTTCAACATTTTCTTTCGCATCCGGAAATCCCAGGGGTTTTGGATCAGGACTTCTTCGCCTTTTTGGTATAGTGAAAGATCCGTTATGAAATCTGTTTCACCATCTCTTGTGAAATAAATGACGCTTCGGGACGGCTGTCCGTTTTCCACCTGAAACTGGGCATACGGATTTCCATTGGGATAAAAGTTCATGCGCTGCTTTTCCGCAGACTTGTAAAAAGATTTTCCCGGATCGGGTGCCTCCGCCAGCTGCATGGCAACTAACATCCGTCCGTTTTTGTTGTATTCCACATACGTTCCGGAAAAATGAAGCAGGAAATGTTTGAGTAAACTATCCTTTTTGTGAACGATTGTCAGGGAATCGATCCCGGAAAGTAATACCGAATCGGCAAGGTACATGGCGTGAATGTGTTTTGTTCCCTGATCTATGGTGTAAACAGCATCCGTTAAACTTCCATCCACCACAGTAAAATGATAGTTTGTTTTAGTGTCCGAAACTTGGAAATCTCCCGAGTATCCCTGCGCCCAGGAAGATGCTGCCGACAGGCTGGAGATGAAGAGAAAAATTCTTAAGATCATATCATTTGTTTTTTAACTGTTGAATCAAAGTGCTTTCGGATCGGGCTGTTCCACAATTTTTGCATCCTTATCCGGAATGATATCATGCCCTTTAAAGACGGCGTATTGTTTGGTAAATTCCGCTCCGAAAAAAAGGATCATACAGGAATACGACACCCAAAGCATGATCAGGACTATTGAACCGGCAGCACCATAAGTGGATCCGGGATTTGCTTTCGCAAAATAGATTCCCAATCCGTATTTACCCAGTATGAAAAGCAAAGTGGTCACCATAGCCCCGATCCAAACATCACGCAGTTTGATTTTTGCATCGGGCAAAATCTTAAAGATCAATCCAAAAAGCACCGTAATTACTCCAAAAGAGAGGATAAACCCGACAATTCGCATCAAAAAAGGTACAAAATCAGCAAAACGGTGCTTGATCAGTTCACTCAAAGCTTCCAACCCTGCGGTGAGCAACAGTGAAACCAGCATCAAAAATGCGAGAGAAAGAACCAATCCAAATGAAAACAAGCGGTCTTTAATCGTTTTCCACCATTTCTTTTTGGCATTCACCTCTACTTCCCAAATTTGGTTCAGGGATTTTTGAAGTTCAGAGAAAACACCTGTGGAACCCACAATCAGCGTCACTACACCAATGATTGTTGCTATAATCGACGTCTTTTCTTCCGATGCTTTGATAATAATGCTTTCAATGGATTCGGCTGTATCGGGTCCGAGTGCTCGCTGAATCTGGTTAGAAACCTCACCCCGTACGGCCTCTTCGCCGAAAACCAAACCCGCTATGGCAATAATGATCACCAATAGCGCAGGAATTGAAAACACCGCATAATAAGCTACCACCGCACTCTGACGGAAAGGATCTGCTTTCCACCAATCTCTCACGGTGGCTTTTGTAATAGTCCACAGACCTTTAATTGCTGATTTCTTTTTTGGCATAAATCCCTGTTTTTCCCACTTTAATTTAGGGTCTTCCCGAATGAATTCCAAAAAACAGCTGCCGGATGTGGGAAATATGTAACTTTTTTATTTGGAGTATGCTATTTATCATTACATTAGATTCAGCGAGGATCCTGAAAATCGCTTAAACAGAGTAAGGAACACTATTCATTTTTCACGCTTATGAAAAAGCAAATTTTACTTTCATTTATTTTCCTATTGGTTGTTTTCCATGGAATGAGCCAAAAAGGAACACCGACCTGGTCCGTAACGAATACCGGAAGCAGCTGCAGTTATACGGTCTGTCTCCAGATTTCTTTGCGCAATATTTCTACCCAGGTTATTTCAAGCTCCGAATGGGTTTGTCGTACGATTGCGCCGGGTAGTACTGCTTTCTACTCGCAGACATGGCCTGTGAGTCCGGCACCGGGTTATGAAATTGCAGTAACCGATGCAACAGCAGCTTACGGATCAACCACTTTTTACAACATGAGTTTGGTCATTTGGAACACGGATGTTCGTTTCGGAGCCTGCAACGGCGGCCCATCAAGCGGCTGGGTGACCATGTGGGACCGCACAGGAACTTATTCATTTACGATTCACCAGGATTTGATTGTGGGGCTGAGTGCACCGGAGTAGAAACCGAATTGATAAGTAGGGGCAAAAAATTTTTCGCCCCTACTTATCAAAACAAATCCAATGTTCCATCGGACTTAACGTTATTTGTCACTCCCTCATTCTCCGCTCTCACTCTGAAAAGAAAAGAGTAAAGCAGGAATCAGGGTGAGAATGAGAATGAAAATGAGGAAAAAAGAAAAGAGCATTTAACTTTCGTCAAATGCTCTTTTCTTTTTAAGCTCCCTCTGCTGGACTCGAACCAGCGACCCTCTGATTAATCCCGCACGTGCGGGACTCTAACCAGCTGAGCCAAATATCCTGTTGGTATAAAATTCGAATTACACAATTGTTCGATTAGTTTTCGTGATTTCTGTTTCTTAATAAAACGCTCTATCCTGATTGCATCGGATTCGTTTTGCGAAACCTCAAAGATTGCTTTCAAATTCCAATCCTTCGTTTGACCTGTATATTTCTCCGCAGAATTAGTTATATGCTGTTCCAAACGATTCCATGGATTTGAGGAATACCCGATGTAATAACGATCAATACTGGATGAATGAATAATGTAAATATAGAAGGTCATATAAAACAAAAAAGTCACCATTGCTGATGACTTTTTAAGCTCCCTCTGCTGGACTCGAACCAGCGACCCTCTGATTAACAGTCAGATGCTCTAACCAGCTGAGCTAAGAAGGAATCTGGTTTCGCGGTTGCAAATATAGCTAAAGATTTGTTTTTAACACAAATTCTGCGAAAAAAAATGAAACTTTTTTTAATCAAATCCAGTACTAGCCTGAGTTTCAATACTAAAAATCGTCTTCTGTCAGTGTGAAATCATCCAAACTTGCATCACAACCTTCTTCTTCACATGGTGATTCATTATCATCGATCATGTCAAACGGAAGGTCCTCTTCGCATTTTGCAGGTCTTAAAATGTTTGTTCTGGATACGTTCAATCGGATCTCGGACCTGGAAGAACCGTCTTCCTGGGAAAAGGATTTTGCGAATGGTGTTCCAACCAATTCAACCAAGGCCCCTTTCTTTAAAAAATCCAGGATACGCATATTTGCGCCTTCCTTCTTCCAAATGGTGCAATTTACCCAAGTCGTTTTGGTCCTTGCTTCTCCCGTACGCTTATCGCGCCAATTCTTATTGTGCGCAACCGGAAA
>CAMLDR010000029.1 GCA_946478775.1 uncultured Flavobacteriales bacterium | reverse complement strand
CTCCTGCTGCACCGTCAATACCATTTGTTCCGTTTGCACCGGCGGGACCTTGCGGACCTGCTGGGCCGGTTGCCCCTGCTGGACCTGCCGGACCTTGAGGGCCTGCGGGGCCAACACCACCTGCATTGCATAAACTTAGCCAGGATGTGGAGCTGCTTTCATAAAAGAAAAAGCAATTTACATCGATATCATAAACCAATAATCCTTCCGTAGGAGCTGCAATCCCATTCCTTTGCACGGTCGTCATTCTTGGCACCAGTACTCCCTGACTGGTTGACTGCATTTCCAAAATGGCATTCGGATTTGGAGTAGTAGTCCCGATTCCGACATTGTTTTGAGCATAAAGCGCATTTAGTCCGAAGATGAACGCGATAGCTGCAATGAAGTTCTGTTTTTGTTGCATAGCACTTTTTTGATTAGTTTCTGATAACTGTTACGTTACCTTGATAGTTGTATTCTTGTGAAGCAGATGAAGCTTTTAAAGTGTAGAAATAAACGCCTTCATCTACCGGGTTTCCGTTCGTTTTTCCATCCCAGATAACGGCTGGATCATTTGACGTGAAAACAGTATTGCCCCATCGGTTTACGATGATGAGATCATAAGATTTAATTCCTGCAGTTTTAATTAAGAAAAAGTCGTTTGTACCGTCATTATTTGGTGTAATGATGTTCGGAACAACAATATCCTGAAAAATTTCAATGACCTGGGTTGAACTTCCGGAACAGCCATTTGCAGCCGTAACCTGTAAAGTTACCTGATAAGAATCTCCGTTATCTTGGTAAAGATGCACCGGGTTTTGATTGTTTGAACCTTCTCCGTCACCGAAAGTCCAGATCCAGGAAACAGCCCCCGAAGATTCATCCGTAAAACTGTAATTTGTTCCTTCTTCCGTATAGGAGAATTGTGCAGTAGGTCCCGGGTTAATCACAGGCGTACAAGTTCCCGGCTGAGAACTGCATCCGTTATTTCCCATATCAACAACCGTAACTTCGCCCGTTCCGGTAGTCCAGTCTACAAATACACTGGATGTTCCCTGCCCCGAAGTGATTGTCCCGTTGGAAGGAAAAGTCCATTGAAAATTTCCTGATCCGCCTACTACGGCAAATTCATTGTTAAAAGAGTTCTCGCAAACAGACGGACAATTAAATGTTGGCGGACCCGGTTTGGCAGTTGACAAAATATAAGGAAATCCGGGATTTGTAAAATTCCAGCCCGTTCTTGTTCTGGTTGTAAATCCTCCGTTAATAGCCGAAGTATTGGCATTCATATCATTCCAATCGGTACTTGCAGTTCTCCAATGAGCCATTCCTGACCAATCACCTTCATCTGCGATGACATAAAACAAGCGAATATCCGTTGGTGCGGTTCCAATTAAACGCTCAATGGAATGGTAATAGGTTGGATTCAGCGCGCACATATTCCCATCATTTTCGTTCCGGTCGAATGCGTCCACGTTGGCATCGTAATTATTGAACCGAACCGTATACTCTGATCCGACGTTTGTTTGCGGAGTTAATTCAACAGGACGAAAACGTGTTGTTCCCACACTGGATCCCGTTGGGAACAGATAGGTACTTGCGAAATTCGTGATCCGTGAAAGTGTTCCGGGCTCCTGGCTGCTCACAAAACCTTCAGATCCAAAAATGTTGGAAAAAGTGATGGCCGCAACAGCCGGATTCAGTACGAAAAAGGTGTTTGCCTGAGTCTCCAATTCCCTGTCATTCAACTGAAGTGTTCCTGAAGAGCCTGTAGATGCATTTACGCCTTGTAAGGTTTTTTTCCGGTTATTCCCGGTCCCTGCTCCGGTAAGGATTAAATCATTGAAAACAGTGGGCGTTCCATTGGTAGAAGTAATGAATTGCTGTGTATTCCCGAATAAAGTAACCGTAGAAGTTCCAAAATTGAAAATACCATCGTTGATCCAGTCCTGTTCTACCAAATAAAACCCATCTCCATTTGCATTAGAATTCGCTCCTATTTTAAATGTTCCGGCGTTTGGAAAAGTAGAGTTTTTGGTAATTGTTACAGAACCTTCATTGGTCAAAGTTGTTATTGCTTCTAATTCAGCTCCTCCATTTACCTGCACTACTGCACCGGTGGAAATTGAAATCAATGCACCATTTGAATAGAAGATTTGTCCATTGGAACAAAAAGGAGAAAATATTGCCAGTAGCAGCAAGCCTGTTAGTAGTTTCATTGTAGTGTCTGATTGTGTGAAACAAAGATAATTAACGCTTTCAAAATTACCCGAAAAATAGACGTGTAAAAATGAAAAATAGTTGCTTATCCTCCTGATTTTATTGTGATTAGGTGAAAGTACTGTTTAATTTGTGAAATAAAAATGAATTCGTTTTCAGATTTTAATTTTAGAGTTAAATAATTCGGGAAAGTTGGTTCCGTAATTCAATCCTCAACAGAACATTCGGCAATTGGAATTCGACTTCGGAATTATTTTAAATTAACTTTGCACCATGGAAGAACGTTTGGATAAAATATTGGTTGACCGCGGCCTGGTAACCTCCAGAACACGAGGCGAAGAACTGATTAAGAACGGTGACGTATTGGTAAACGGTATTTCTGTGGAAAAACCCGGAAAGAAAATCGCTATTGACGCTAAAATCCTGCTGCTAAACGAAGAATTGACCTGGGTTTCAAGAGGTGCGTTGAAACTTTTGAAAGCGATCGAGCACTTTCAAATCGACATCTCTGATAAAATTTTTATTGACCTAGGGGCTTCCACCGGCGGTTTTACAGAAGTACTGCTGAACAAAGGCGCTAAACACGTCTTTTGTGTAGACGTCGGCCACGGACAATTACACGAACGTATCCGCACCAATCCTTCCATCACGAATATCGAAAAAACGCATATCCGCGAGTTGACAACGGCACACATTCCCGAACCGGTTGACGGAATGGTAATCGATGTTTCTTTCATTTCCTTAGAAAAAGTACTTCCGTTCACAGGTGCCTTTGTAAAAGAAGGCGGAATCCTGGTGACTTTGATCAAACCGCAGTTTGAATTGGAGAAACGTCTTTTAAATAAGAGCGGGGTGGTGAAAAGTGCAGCAAATTATCCGGGGATTTTGCAACGCATCGAAAAGGCCGCGGCAGATTCGCATTTTGAAGTCAAAGGAATCATTGATTCACCGATTATCGGCGGGGATGGAAATAAAGAATTCCTGTTGTTCGCTACGAAGAAATAAATTCGGACTCATATTAACCGCGAAGAGCTCAGAGGACGGAAATCAGGGCGAATTTCTCCCTCGGATTACGCGGATTAAATGAAAAAAGCCATCAACCAAGGCTGACAGCTTTCCATCATTATTCTTTTAGGGTTATCTAACCAACTTCGAATTTGCGGTTAAAGTACCTTTCATACAAATTATATACATTCCATTGCTGTAGTTCTCCAATGAGATCAATGTATTGGTCGAAATTAACGTTCCGGTTTTCCAAATTAATTCTAACAAAGCAATATACAACCTTAAGCGTTGACTCCAGTCAAGTATTTAAAATCCAACTCTGAACATTAAAAAATCTGCGTTCTCTAGGAAATTAGCGGGCAAATATAAAACTAAAAAAGTCCCACTTTCGCGGGACTTTCCTTCAAGCCAGTTCTACCTTGCCTCGACTATTTCGTTATCGTTTGAGCTGTAGTAATTTTTCAAACTCCATTGGAGAAGTTGACAACGAAATAAATATCTTTCTTACCCTTTAGATGCAGCACATTTCAAAAGGTTGGAAATTAAAATGAATATTTTATCTGGAGCTTCACACCCTGGATATCATTGAACACCGTATTCTCACTTTTCAACCTCGATACAAACTGGTATTGTACTCCAAGCCCCAATGCTGTTCTGTTTTTGAATGGTGTGAAATGGTAATCAATTCCTGCTGTTGCCCCGATTTGTAATTTTTTCGAATTGTACACATTCGTAATGGCCGTTCTGCTTTCTTCGTAGCCGTTCAGCAAACGATTGATCGCAATTCCCCCGGAAAAAGTTACGCCTTTAAACGTGTACCCGATGGAGGACATCAAATAAATCGTGTTCAGTTTTTGGTTCGAATTCGTATAACGTCCATTCACATAGCTTCCGTTTGATTGAGCGTATTGGCTGAACCCCAGGTTCTGTGTAAATCTCCATTTTCTCAAATAGGCGTGGTACTGCACATCCGCCGCAATTCCCATGGAGGGAAGTGAACTGGAGAAAGTACTTCTGTCCTTCTCGTTGATAAAGGCAAACTGTCCGCCAACCAGCACACTGAATCTTGGTCTGAAAGGTACCTGGAAAGGTAAGAAGTCAAAATCACCTATTTCGCCAGGGTAACTGAACGCAGTAATTTCTCTTGCAGGAAGTTGATCCAACTCTGCCAAATCATTTGCACTGGTATTTTCTGCTTCGTTCACCGCATTGGAAGTGTTTTCATTGGAACGGTTATTCGCCTGATTTTGGTTCGCAATCAACTGATTGTTTACGGCGAGATTGTTCTCTTTATTCTGAACGAACTCATTTCCATTATTAACGTTGTTTGGTTCGTTGTTTGAAACTGCCAATCGGTTTTGAATGGCTGTATTCTGATCCATTCGATTCTCCATATTATTCGGAACTGATGGAGTTCCGTCTACAGGAACTTGATTTCCATCTTTCGTAACATTTGATCCTGCTTGTGGTCTTTCAGCTGTATTCAACCCCAATGATCTGTCGGTATCCGAAGATGTAAAGGGATGATCGATATAGAATGCCACGAAAACGAACAGCAAAGAAGCCGCCACCATTTTCATCCACGGAATGCGGGTGGTTACCGGGTAACTCAAAGTGGTGTTTAATCGAGTCCAGACACGTTCTCTTGAAAGCTGTTCTTCCAGTTTGGACCAGCCATCCCCGTAAATATTCGGCGACCAGTTTTCGTAGCCGTCTACCAACACTTTGTCTGCCGGACTTCCATTTGCCTCCAAAGTTTCATCCAAACGGTCCCAAACAGCAGAAACAGCCAGGTCAGCCTCCAAATTTTCCCAAACATCAGCAGACGGCGAACCCGCATCCCAATCCCGGAAAGCATTTTGCAGAGCCTGAAACTCCCTGTTTGTGTTATATCCTTTGTCTAAAGACATGCTTTAAGAAACCAATTTTTGTTTGAGCACGGAGCGTGCATAGTTTAATTGTGATTTGGAAGTTCCAACCGAAATTTCCAATTCTTCTGCGATCTCCGAATGTGACCATCCTTCCAAGGCATATAATTTAAGTACCAATCCTGCTTTGGTAGGCAGTAAATTGATCTCTTCCAATACTTTTGCAAACGGAATGCCTGTTTCCAGTTCGTTTTCTTCCGCATCCACAAAAGGAATATCTCCCAATTGGGTGAAGTTCTTTCTTTTGCGCAGTGCCTGCAAACAACAGTTTACAGTAACTCTCCGCAGCCAGCCTTCAAAGGAACCGGTAAAAGTATAGGAAGCAATGTTTTTATAAATGTGCATATAAGCATCGTGCAGCATATCTTCCGCATCCTGGGTATCTGCGCCATATAGCTTGCAAACCTTAAACAAATCCTTCGAAAACAACCGATACAAGCGTTCCTGTGCAGATCGTTCCCAATTTGCGCAGCCTTCGATGATATCTTTGTACTCTGCTGACATTATTCAACGGTTATTACCAAAGCATTTTGTAATTGTGCAGTCACAGCATCGTAAAATGCTTGACCTTGACCTGCATTATTTTTAATCACAACAGTTTCAACTCCATTTTCATTAAATATGGGAGGAGATAAAAGATAACTGGAAGAAATATTGAATAGCTTATTCACATCAAAGCCGATATAGATCTTGTAATCTTTTTTCTTTTTCAGGAAGAACGGGTTTTGAACTTTAAAATTCAAATCATCCAAATTCGTCCATTCTATTCTCATAGGATAAGTCAAATTTCCTTTGATGTAAGTTCCTTCTAATTTCAAGCAAGGAACGTTTGACTTATCCATCATGGCTTTCAGGTTAAACTCTGTATAATCTCCCATTGGTACATCCAGTGAAATTCCAAGGTCGCTCTGCGTTGAAAATTGTATTTTTTGAAGCTGTTCAGGCAGACTTTTTGTTATTTCAACCGGAGATCCTTTTTCACGGACTCCTGAAACAATGAATTCCTTCGAGTAAAAGAACCCATTAGATATCGTGTAATTACCCTGCGTATTGCATGTAGATGCAAATCTCCAGTTCACACCAAGGTATGCAGGCTGTTTCAAGTTGTATTTTTCACAACCCGTTCCAACAACCACCAATATGAGTAATAGGTATAAAGCCCTCATTTGTAATCAATTTAAAGCTAAGATACAGCTAAAATAAAAAGGTTGGAAATTAATCTTATTTAGAAACTTTACAAATAGCATTTTACTACCTTTGTAGTATGGAAAATCCATCAAAAAGAAAATTCAACGTACGCGATATCCGCCAGGACTTCCCTGCCCTTCGACAACAGGTATACGGAAAGAACCTCATCTACTTTGATAACGGCGCGACATCCCAGAAACCGCAGATGGTACTGGACGCTATCAATCAATATTACAGCATGGACAATGCAAACATTCACCGCGGAGTCCATCACTTAAGCCAAAAGGCTACTTCCGAGTACGAAGATGCACGTGAAACGATTCGTCGTTTTATCAATGCCGGGAAAAGGGAGGAAATCATTTTTACCAAAGGAACCACGGACGGGATTAACCTGGTAGCCAATTCATTCGGTGAATTGCTGAGTGCCGGAGATGAGCTCATCATTTCTGCGATGGAACACCATTCCAACATTGTTCCCTGGCAAATGCTGGCCGAGCGCAAAAAACTGGTCTTAAAAGTCATTCCGATCAATAAGCGCGGTGAATTGATGCTGGAAGAATACCAGAATATGCTTTCTCCGAAAACGAAACTGGTTGCGGTCACACACATTTCCAACAGTCTGGGAACGATTAATCCTGTTGAACAGATTATTGAAGCGGCTCATGCTGTAGGTGCAAAAGTACTGATTGACGGAGCGCAAAGTGTACAGCATACGAAAGTGGATATGCAGGCTATGAACTGTGACTTTTTTGTATTCTCCGGACACAAGGTTTTCGGACCAACGGGAATCGGCGTTTTATATGGAAAAGAAGCTATTCTAGACGAAATGCCTCCTTACCAGGGCGGCGGCGATATGATCTCCAAAGTGACTTTTGAGCGCACCACATACAACGAATTGCCTTTTAAATTCGAAGCCGGAACTCCACACATTGCCGGAGGAATTTGTTTGGGAACTGCGCTGAATTACCTGAACCAGTTTGACCCGAAAGAACTGGAAGAATACGAACGTGACATTACGGAGTATGCACAGGAAATGCTGGAAACGTTTGAGAATATTAAGTTAATCGGAACGGCAAAGAACAAAACTTCCGTAGTTTCCTTCGCGGTAGATGGAATTCATCCCTTCGATATAGGGACACTTTTGGACAAACAGGGAATAGCGGTTCGAACAGGACATCACTGTACGCAGCCATTAATGGATTTCTATCAAATACCGGGAACAGTGCGCGCATCCTTTGCATTTTACAATACACGCGAAGAAATCGATCAATTTATAGCAGCCGTGGAAAAAAGTATTTCCATGCTGGGTTAGGAGTATATTATGACTATTGAACAAAAGCAACAAGAGATCATTGACGACTTTGCTATCTACGATGACTGGATGGACAAATACGAATACATCATTGAGCTTGGAAAGGAACTTCCTTTGATCGACCCGGATAAAAAAACGGAAGACCGATTGATCGAAGGCTGTCAGAGCAGGGTTTGGCTTGACGCACGCGTTGACAACGACAAAATGCAGTTAACAGCAGACTCAGATGCGATCATTACCAAAGGAATCATTGGCCTATTGATCCGCGTTTTAGACAACGAAACACCCGAAGACATTGTAAAAAGTGATCTTCATTTCATATCAGACATCGGACTACAAGAACACCTTTCGCCAACACGTGCAAACGGATTGGTTAGCATGGTCAAAAAAATCAAATTATTGGCATTGTCCTCAATCCCAAACTAAAATGGAACAATTAGAAGATAAAATAGTAGACAAACTAAAAACCATATTCGACCCGGAAATCCCGGTTGACATTTACGAATTGGGATTGATCTACGAAGTTCGGATCTCGAAGGAAG
This sequence comes from uncultured Flavobacteriales bacterium, assembly GCA_946478775.1. The sequence continues at coordinate 21,739 of CAMLDR010000029.1, read as the reverse complement.
GTGTCGTGGAGATCGATATGACGCTGACTTCCCCGAATTGCCCGGTGGCAGAATCGCTTCCCAAAGACGTGAAAGAGAAAGTTGAAAGTGTGGAGGGAGTGAATGAAGCTCACGTCAACATTGTATTCGATCCGCCATGGGACAAGGATATGATGAGCGAAGAAGCAAAATTGGAATTGGGGTTTTTATAACCATTGAAAACTCGTAGGTACGTCCCGTACGTAAGGGACGTACCTACAGCATAATTTTACATTAATCGAAACAAATTTTATTATGACAAGAAGAGTTGTAATTACCGGTTTGGGCGCCCTTACACCAATCGGAAATAACGTTCCTGATTTTTGGAACAACATCAAAGCAGGTAAAAGCGGTGCGGCACCGATTACCAAATTCGACACATCGAAATTTAAGACCACTTTTGCCTGTGAGGTAAAAGGATACAATCCGGCGGACCATTTTGACGTAAAAGAAATCCGGAAATACGATCCGTTCTCTCAGTATGCTTTGGTAGCGGTTCGCGAAGCGGTTGCAGATGCGGGAATCAACTTCGAGGAATTGAACAGGGACCGTATCGGGGTGATCTGGGGTTCCGGGAACGGAGGAATTCAGACATTCCAGGACCAGATGAAAGAATACTCTGCCGGAGACGGAACACCGCGTTTTACACCGTACTTTATCCCAAGAATCCTGGTGGATATTGCTTCCGGGATCATTTCCATGGAATATGGTCTGCGCGGGATCAATTACTGCGCGGTTTCTGCTTGCGCCACTTCCAATACGGCCATGATTGATGCTTTTAACTACATCAAGTGGGGAAAAGCCAATATGATCATTTCCGGCGGTTCCGAAGCAGCCATTACGGAATCAGCGATGGGTGGATTCTCTTCTGCTCAGGCTTTATCCAAACGCAATGACTCCTATGAAACTGCTTCCCGCCCATTTGATGTAACCCGCGACGGGTTTGTGATGGGTGAAGGTGCAGCAGCGGTTATTTTAGAAGAATACGAACACGCCCTTGCCCGCGGAGCAAAGATCTACGCAGAAGTTGTGGGCGGCGGAATGGCTGCCGATGCTTATCACTTAACAGGAACTCACCCGGAAGGTGACGGAGCCGTTTTGGGAATGGAAGAAGCGATGCGCGATGCGGAAATCACTCCGGACCAAATTGATTACGTCAATATGCACGCAACTTCAACTGCCCAGGGAGATAACAGCGAATTGATCGCCTTGAGACGCGTTTTCGGAGAAAGACAATCCTTAAGTGTTTCAGGAACGAAATCCATGACCGGTCACTTACTGGGTGCTGCAGGAGCCGTGGAAGCAATTGCCTGTATCCTTGGTATCCGGGATTCAATCGTTCCTCCAACGATCAATACCACGGAGATCGAACCGGATTTCAAAGACTTGTTCGATTTCCCGCTGCAAAAAGCAAAATCCAAAGAGATCAGATATGCCATGAGCAATACTTTTGGTTTCGGTGGACATATTGCAACAGTGATCTTTAAGAAAATATAAAATCGTGGGGACGCGATGCCTCGCGTCCCTGCATCATTTTATATTTTCAATTTCATCCAATCCACCACTTGATCACAGAAAAACTGCAATTCGGGTGAACTCCGTTTCATCGGATGGGTGGTGTTTAAGGTATGCCCCGCGTGTGGAATCGGTAAGAAAGCATTTTGGGAATTATTTTTATACACCCAGGAGAAAATGGTTCGTCCATGTTCAAAAGGAACTGCTTCATCCTCTACTGCGTGCGCTACAAAGCATGGAATTGTAAGTGCCTCCACAACTTTCTGCATATTCCAGGTGGTATCACTTGCCAATGTTTCGGTTAAGAATTCCGGACCTTGTGGCAACTCTTGTTTTGTTCGCATATTCGGACGGAAATAAACGCCTTTTACTTTCCATTCTTCCATGATCTCGGGTGTTCGAACATCCAACGTACGCAGTGAATTCAACAAAACAATTCCTGCAAGTTCGATTCCGCTATTATGAATCGCCTGTGTAGCAAACGTCGCTGAAAAACCGCCCATGCTGTGTCCCAGAAGAAAGAATTGTTTGGGTTTATGGAATAAGCTTTTGGTCGTGATTTCATTCGCCATAAAAGTCAGATCTTCTACTTCTAATCTGCGGCAATTGGCTTTGTATTTATCCAAATCATTGAAATAATCACCATGATCCGCAATACCGCAATGGGTATAATTGAACGCAACAGAAGAAATCCCGTTTTCAGCGAAAACCTGCTGAATGGTCGGAAACATTCCAAAATGATAAAACCCGTTGTGACCACAAGCCATTAAAACAATCGGAGATTCGGGTCCGCAGGAAGTAAAATTGCCCCTTATTTTACCATTCGGGCTTTCTATCTCAAACAGGCTATTTTCCATGTTTCATCAATTGGATTACTACCGTATTTGTTTGTAGAAAATAAACCCCATCTTCCAACTGTTCTGCCTCGAATTGATACCCACGGTTTGTTTTCATAGCCGTGATTGGCAATTCGTGCCCGGATATATCGATTAAATGAAATTCTGTAAATTCGCTTTCCGTTTCCAGAACAAAAGCAGATTGAACTGGATTCGGGTAAATGTTCCATTTAGTGAAACCCGCTTCAGTCACTGAATTCACCGATTCACAGTAATTAATTCTCAAATTGATGCTGGAATCACACGGGAACTGATAACTTTCCATTGGTCGTGTAATCTGGGGTGAATCTGTTTGAAGGATCGGTTTCAAGCCGGCAGGAAGCAGAACCTGGGCAGCAGAACCGTTTCCAAGACAAACATCCTTTGCAGCACTATTTCCATTCCAAACATAGTCTGCCATTGCATCCAACAGGCGGTAAATTCCATAATAATCATGTGCATTCAAAGCAATGACCGTATTCGGCGTGTTATGGTCGGCCGGGTAAGTATATCCGCCAACCGTATCTCTTTGAAGTACCAGGAAATCTTTCTCTGTATTTGGAATGGAAATGTTCCGGAAAATATCTGCAGCCAAGCGATGGTCATTCGTCGAATCACTTTCGTAAATTTCGGTGATCAATTTCACATCTGTGGGGAAATTCTGCAATTGATTCTGAGTGATATTGAATGAATACCATTGTGCCGAAACATAAATAAAACGACCGTTGCTTCCCCAGTTATTTTCTGTAAAGCATTTGAATGCATTTCCGAAAGATGCGCCGCCGCCAAAAGAATGGCCCATAAATGCCGCTCTTGTCGTATCAATAATATTCGGATAATCACGTGCTGCTTTCTGAAACCCCTGCAATAAATTTTCATACCGGTCCAAAACGGTAACTCCCAAAGTCTGATAAGGGACAAAAACCAACGCATAGCCTTTTTTAGCCACAAAATCGGTTAATCCTTTGATGTAAATCGGGTTGTTCCCCCCATACCCATGCGAATAGAAAATAGTAGGAACCGGTGTGGTAATTTCCTGCGGGTGAAAAATCACAATATCCTCCCCATTATAATTCACATTATTGAAAGTTTCCGAAACTACGGTATATGTTCCGTCCGAACCATACCCGGAAGTTGGTTTTCCTACGTTCGGATCTGAATATTGAGCCGCGGCCAAAAATGGTAAAGCAAAAAAAAGTGTGGAAAGTATTTTCATTTTTTGTGTATTAGTTTCTGCATTTAGATGTATTTGAGTTTGAAAAGTTTAATTCCTTCCGGAAAACAGATTGAGAACATGAATCAACTATCATTAGAACATCCCGAAATAACACACACCATTTCTCCAAAACACTGCCGGAAAAGGAATTTTAATGGCATTCAATGGTTTTAGCACCTTTTTCAGCCAGGGCTTTTTAATGGGAAGTTGTGACCAGTCTATATCTAACGAAAGCGCATACTCAGATTTGGCGAAATAGGTTCTGCCGGTATTCACATCGGTGTACGTGTTTGAATCGCCGTTCAGTTTGGCGTCTGTGCTGTAACCGAAACCGATCTGTATCCATTTGGGAAATCTGGATTCCTTGAAAAAAGTGCCCGGTGCGACGCACAGCCAATAACTTTGTGCATTGTAATCCTTTAATAAGCGTTCGGGGAAATTGGATCCCAGGGTATTGGGACGGATGGATGCATAAGGAGATGGTTTGTAGCCGAATTTAAGCTGAAAACGCTGTTCGTCCCAGCCCAATTGCTGACCAATGAATAAACCGGCACCGACTGTATTTGCTGTAAGGTCCGACCAGGAAAATCCCCATTGTGCGCTGAACCCATCCAGCACTTCTACCGAAAGCTGGTAGGTCCATGCTATTCCACCGGAAAGAAAGACTGCTTTTTTCTTCGGCATTCTAGCCCAGCGCCAGGCAGCATAGTTTACGGTTGATAATTTATAGGTCGTGTACACATGTCCCAGCTTGTCCATATACAACCATTCATTCGAATCATCAAAAGTGTGGAATTTCGATTGGGGGTATTCCTGGTACCAAACGGCAGAAAGCAAAGCGATACTTCCCCCTCCCAATGCCAGGTTGGTTCCTCCAACCACCCAGGACCGCTTATTCCATGTGGTATCCGATTGTTGGGCAGAAACACCAAAGGCAACAAAAAAAAGACAGAAAAGAAGCGCTTTCACAGGGGAAAAATACAACTTTCTGACTTTATAAGGAAGTTTCAAATGGCTCAAATGGCTCAAATGGCTCAAATTAAATTTCTTTTGAACTACTCAACTTTTCAACCTTCTGAACTTTCCGTTTCTAACGCACTACCGCAACTTCAAATGTGACATCCACCTGGTCTCCGATTTTCGAATCAGAGGTCATGTTGTGCTTCGTTCTGTCGACAACCGATTTCCCAACGAAAACCAGGGCCGTACTTCCATCTTTATCTACTTTTGAGACAAAGCGCAAATCGATCATCACTTCTGCCTTCATGCCTACAAATTCCAAATCGCCGGTAATTTTGTAATCCTCTCCAATTTTTTGAATTTCCCGGGATTTGAAAGTTATTTTCGGATGTTTTTCACTTTGAATAAACTCTGCACCCAAGACCGATTCGTCCCGGATATCGTTGAAAGTAGTTAAGCTGCTACTTTTCATTTCCACATTCAGATTTTTCAAAACGCCGGCTTTATCCAACTGCAAATCCACACTGAAATCTTTGATTGCACCGGATGTTCTGCTGGCTGACGGACCTACCTCAAATTCCAGCTTCGAATTGGCGGCCACACTTCTCCAGGCTCCCGCATCTCCATCCTCTAATGCAATTGCAGGGATATCCATGATATTCTTTTTTCCGGATGATTGATTCGAAGCCTCGTTTGAACCATCCAAAAGCGTTTCAACCTTTAATTTTTCCCGCTGCAAACAGGTATCAACCGGATGGGTAAACCCGATCAGGATCAATGGCAGCAGCATTCCCTGGAAAGGTTTTCCATCAGCAGGCTGCTCAATCAGGGCCAGCGCCAGGGAAGAACCGATAATTGCTCCCAGGTAAGTCGGCATTCCGCCAAAGTTTTCATTGATCAATCCGAAACTGACCAAAATTCCTATAATCAACAGCGGAAGGAACAAACTCAGAAAAATTTGCCGCGGCAGACTATTCTCACCCTTAATGGATTTACAGGCCCACAAAGATCCCAAACCGGCCAATATCCCCATCCATAAATTCCCTTTCAATAAGGAATCTGAAATACCTTCCAATGCGTTTAAAGAGAAGAAAATCCAGGCAAGCGCGAAAAGCAAAACACCCATTTGAAGTCCGCTGTTTGAACGCAAAGCCAGGTTGGTGGAAAAATATCCTGCTGCCAGTAAAATCACTCCAAAAGTAGAGGCCATAAAAGATGCCGCAAAGACAAAAATTCCCAAAAACACCAGTGAAACTGCGGTGTTAAATTCAGCGCCATCGGCACCAAACCAACGAACGGCGAACCAGTCCTTTATTTTGGCAAAAAGCGGAATCAATGAACCGATGATCGCAAAAGCAGCAACTTCCATTGTCCAGTTGATATCAAATCCCTGGTAATTTGCTTTTGCCCCAATTGGTATCAGGGCTAATAAACCCACAAAATAAGGTGCAACTTTCCGAAGCTTTTCCGGGGAAAATGAAATTAAATAGCCCAGGGCCACCATTCCGATCAATGTAAAACAGATGAGTTCCAAAGAAGGATCCTCTTCAAATCCATTGGTCAAAGTGACAATTAAACAGCAGATCGCGATGCTCAAGGATGTTTTAAAAAGAAAGGGGGAACGAATTAAAAAGGCGCTTATGATTGCAATTATTGCAACGCCCATTCCGAGGTAATTTTCCATAAGTGTCCTTTTTTACGAGTGTATAAACAAACTGTTTGTGTGGCAATACTTTGTTGGAATTACCGGAAAATGTAGATCAAAAAAACGAACTTTCCAAAGAAATTTTAACAAATGTTCAGGCTCAGTCCAACTTCTTTTCCCACTGATGCACAAATAAAAGCGAGCCTAATGCTTACGCTGAAGCTTCAGCATAGGCGCACCGGTCTCGCTCAGTTCTGAATGAATGATTACAGAAAAAGAAGCGACCGGTAAGCGCTTCCCTAATATCTGCGAATCTGTGGGAAGAATAAGAATGCCTGCTAACAGGTACTGAAATCAGAATAACCTGATTAATCTATGGATCGCCTGTTTTTTTATTAAAGAAACTGTCTGTTTTTCACTTTCAACTCCAAAAGCTGATGGAAAATTGGCTGGCTTAATGATGCTTCCAACAATTGCAGATGCTGAATGCGGTGGCAGTCACTTCCCAAAATATCAATCAAGCCGGCTTTCAGCAAACGAATAGCCTGATTTTTCACATCTGGTCCGTAATGTCCTGTAAACGAATTCAGATTTACCTGGATGTAGCAGCCACGCTCGCGCAGGGACCTGGCAATTTCAATGGCCGGATGAAAGTACATATACCGTTCAAAATGCGCCAATACGGGTTGGTATCCGGCTGATTTCAATCCGAAAACGATGTCTTCTACCTGTGAAGGCTGATTTCGAAATGAGAACTCGAACAGGATGTGATTTCCGTGAAAAGGCAGTAAATCCTTAGTGCGGATCCGCTCAAACAGTGTTTCATCGAAGTAGTATTCTGCCGAGGCTTCAAGAACCAGCTTTAGACCTAATTCCCGGCTTACTGTTCTGACTTCCTCGAGTTTTTGTAAAATGATCTCAGAAGAGTTGTCATACACTCCCAACATGACATGCGGAGTAAGAATTAACTTTTGATAACCCAGCTCTTCAAACTTCCGGAGCATTCCGATGGTATGGTCCATGGTTGGCGCTCCGTCATCGATCCCGGGAAGCAAATGGCTGTGAATATCGACAAGCAAGGTTCCTCCCAAATTGGCCGCTTCCTTTTTTGGTCGCTTAAACACATTCAACAATCCCATTCTAGCGCTGGTTGTACATATTCTTGTAATAATCCTGGTAAGCCCCCGAAGTTACTTCTTTCACCCAATCCTGGTTATTCAAATACCAAACGACTGTATTTCTGAGGCCTTCTTCAAAGGTAATGCTTGGCTTCCAGCCCAATTCATCAAACAGTTTGGTTGCATCTATCGCGTAGCGCAGATCATGTCCGGCGCGGTCTTTTACATACGAAATCAATTCAGCACTTTCTCCGGATTTACGTCCCAATTCCCGGTCCATAATGGTACAAAGTTCGTGAATCAGGTCAATGTTCCTCCATTCGTTCCAACCGCCCACATTGTAATTACAGCCAATTGCTCCGTGGTGAAAAATCACATCAATTGCCCTCGCATGATCTTCTACCCACAACCAATCCCTCACATTGATCCCTTCTCCGTAAACGGGCAGCGGTTTCTTGTTCAGGATATTATTGATCATCAGCGGAATCAGCTTTTCCGGGTGATGATTGCTCCCGTAATTGTTGGAACAATTCGATCTTTTAACCGGGAATCCGTAGGTATGATAATATGCAGAAACAAAGTGATCAGAAGCAGCTTTCGAAGCAGAATAAGGACTTCGCGGATCATAAGGTGTGGTTTCCGTAAAAAATCCTTCCATACCCAGTGATCCGAACACTTCGTCTGTGGAAACATGATAAAAAATATGATCTTCCAACGTTTTCCAGTAGGCTCTGGCCTGGTTCATCAGATTCACTGTTCCTACCACGTTGGTCTGCACGAATTCCATCGGCCCTTCGATTGAGCGGTCTACATGAGATTCAGCAGCCAAATGAATGACATCCGTAATCTGATGTTTTTCGAAGGCTTCCTTTACATCTTGTTCAGAAGTGATATCTCCTTTGAAAAAAGTGTGATTTTTTGCATCGATTATGTCTTTCAAATTGGCCAGATTTCCTGCGTAAGTCAGTGAATCAAAAGTTACCATGTGATAAGACGGATATTTATTTACCAACAGGCGCACCAAATGAGACCCGATAAATCCCGCACCGCCTGTAACCAGTATATTTCTCTGTGTAGTCATACAAGGAGTAAAAATAACCAATTAACTTTTATCAGAATGGAAATGAGCGTGAGAATGAGGATTTAGATTTCATTTTCAATTCCGTACTCCATCCTGTTTTGATTGGGATTCCAATCTTAAGTTTCCATTAAACTTCAGAACCAAGTTATTAACCAGCTGATTTGGCTACCTTTGCATCCAAAATTCACTCACTATGAAAACTGGACCGTTTTTGGCAATACTTTTCGCTTTATTGATTCCGGCAACTTTCGTCAACGCGCAGGAAATCGAACAAATTGAAAAGGTCAGAAAGAAAGAATATCCTAAAAAGATCGAGCAAAGCACAGGTGACCAAAAAATTGCCTATGAATTCATGAATCTCCGTTTGCTGAGCAGTTACTTCAAGAAAGAACTTCCGGCAGCTCAGAAAAAATTTGCCTCCAAAACAGATGCAAAACATGTGAAACTGCTTGAGCTGTTTGAGATCACCAAGAAAACGGATAGTGAAGAGAAACTCAAGGAAATTCGTGAGTTCAATACCGATAACCAGCCTATTACTTTAGTGTATGCGTTCGGCAAATTCTTTGAGATGAAAGTGCTTGATAAACTCGACAAGGAACCCGAGGTCATTGCCCATGGAGAAAAGAACATAACTCTTTTCAAGAAATACAAAGGATTTCCGCTTTCCGAAGTATACAGCATGATGGGGATTAGCAGCTATATGCTTGGAAACACCAAAAAATCCATTTACAACTTTGAAAAATCGGTTGAGTATACCGATCCGCGCGACAGTTCCGGAATTGCAGGGATGATGATGAACCTGGGGGTTATCAACTTCCGAACCGGAAACAATGCAAAGGCTATTGAAGCTTACAAGAAAGCCGATAGAATGAACGGGGAAATCGACCTTCCGCTAAAAGGAATGATCAACGAAAACCTGGCGCTCTCCTATTCTTCTTACGGGAAACCAAAGCAGGCAATGGAATATTACGACAAGGCCGCTGATATTTACCTGAAAGCGAAAGACACTTTGAGGTACAATTCCCTGATCCAAAACAAGATCAGCGATTACATTGCCTTAAACGACTTTGAATCGGCCATCCAATGTGCGAAATCTACCATGGCTTTCTTTAAAAAGACCAAAAACACGAAAATGCTTCCTTCCGCACATGCGAAACTGGCGAGCATTTACATTCAATTGAAAGATACCACGCATGCTATCACGGAAATCAATGAAGCCATTCGGTTAGCGAAGAAAAGCAATATGCTGTTTGTATATGTTTCCGCCACTTTTGAAAAAACAAGCATGGTTCCGCGTAAACAGGGGTTGAAAATTCTCCTGGCCCTGGAGAAAGAACTCATCGAAAAAAAATACGCTGGTGAAAATGCTACTTTATACAATAAAATCGGGGTTTGTTACAAGGAAATGAACCTATTGGACCCGGCGGAAAAATATTTCCGGAAAGCAGTCGAAGCTGAATTAAAGCGCACACCTCCCAACCCGGAAGCAATGGTTGGCTACAATCAAAACTTAGGGGTGGTTTACTTCGACCGGAAAGAATATGCCAAGGCACTAAAAGCTTACCAGGAAGCTGATAAATACCAGGATTTAAGCAATGTAACAGGTCAGCATCTGGCAGACCGGCATGAGTTGTATGCCAATGTTTACGGAAAACTGGGACAATACAAACCGGCCTATGAGAACCTGGAAGCTTTCCGTAAGATCAAAGACTCCATTGATAAACTGAAATTAAGCGACAAGATCCTTTCGTTGAAGCAGGAATTCCAGACCCAGCAAATCGAAGACTCCCTGAACCTGAACAAAAAAGAACTGAACCTTTCACAGGCAACCAATCAGCGAAACACCTCGATTATTTCCGGTATGCTGATCGTTTTGGTACTGATCGGCGGCCTGGTCGTTATCATTGCCAGAAGCAATAAACAGCGAAAATCGGCAAACAAAGCCCTGACCGAAAAGAATGCGGAAATCGAATCACAGCAATTGGTCCTGCAGCAAAAGAATGACGAGATCATTGACAGTATCAATTATGCAAAACGCCTTCAGAACACGATTCTTCCGCCCCAGGCAAAAATTGATGACCTGTTCCCGAAAAATTTCGTGCTTTACAAACCGAAAGACATTGTAGCGGGTGATTTCTACGTCTGCGAAACGATTGAAATGGCCGGTCGGAAAATTGGGATTGTAGCAGTTGCGGACTGCACCGGACACGGTGTTCCGGGAGCTCTGGTTTCCATGGTCTGTTCTTCTGCGATCAAGCGTTCGGTAACGGAATTCAATCTCACGGATCCGGGGAAAATCCTGGACAAATCAGCTCAGCTGGTAGTAGAATCCTTCGAGTCTGCACATGAAAAAGTGAAGGACGGAATGGACATTTCCCTGGCCTGTATTGATTTCGGTGCCAAGACCATGCAGTGGGCAGGAGCTCACAACCCTTTGTGGATCATTCGCAGCAACGAACTAATTGAAATCAAAGCAGACAAGCAGCCGGTAGGACATTTTGAGAATTTCAAATCCTTCACAAGTCATGAAATAAGCCTGGAACCGAAGGACCGCCTGTATTTCATTTCAGATGGTTTTGCAGACCAGTTCGGCGGCCCTATCGGCAAGAAGCTGAAAACAAAGAACCTGAAGGATCTGTTATTGACCACTGCGGGCAGTTCCATTTCAGAACAAGGTTCAACTCTGGAAAGATACTTTTCCGAATGGAAAGCCAATTTCGAACAGGTGGATGATGTTTGTATTATGGGAATTGAGGTTATTTGAGACAGTAAAAAAATCAAATACAAGTAGGGCGCAAAATTTTGCGCCCTACTTGTATACAAAAAAAGGGTAATCCGTCAACTGACGAACTACCCTTTAAACTGAGATTATACCTAAAAAATTACCGAACTGGATTAGAATCCGATAATAGCGTTCAATTCGTTTATTATTCTACTACCAGCTTAATAACACTTGTTTTCTCTTCGCTTTGGATATGCAGGAAATAAACTCCCGGTGTCCAGTCGCTCACAGAAATTTCTGTTTTAGCTGTAAAGCTGTCAATTGTTGTTACCAAAGAACCTGTCGTATTAAATACAGAACCTGTTCCTGAAGTTGGCAATTCAACTGTTACACGCTCATTAGCAGGATTTGGATATACATTTAACCCTTCAATGGTGTTTGATGCCACATCCGCTGTACTTGTTACAACAATGGTTGCAATTACAGTTTCAGTTCCACATTCGTTTGTTAATGTAACAGACACTTGTTTCGGACCAGCAGTCAAATAAGTATGTGAAACCGTTCCCGGTGCATTTGCAATAGTTGATCCGTCACCGAAATCCCAAGAGTATGCATTTGCATTTTGTGGGTTCAAAATAGTGAACGTGTAAGTTGGCATATTGTTCTGTACGAAGATTGTTCCTGCAGTAGGATCTCCTAATACATCTACATTGATGGAACCAACACCCACACAACCGTTTGCTGCTGTAACGTTTACTACGTAAGGACCAGCCTGAGATACTACACGTGTTTGAGTAGTCAACTGAGAGTTGCTCCAAACATAAGAAGCACCTGCATTACCTGCGTCTAAAGTCAATGACTCACCTTCACAGATTGTTGTATCGTTCCCTAAAAGAACCAGTGGATTTGTATTCACGATCTCCACTGTTTCGATAAGCTTAGCACAAGAAGTTGATCCGTTGCTGCTGATCCATACATCGTATGTTCCAGGCTGAACGTTTGTAAATGTACTTGCAGATCCCCATGTTGAAGGAGTTGTGTTTGCAGGAACAAATGCAAAATCCAATGACGGAGCCGTGACGTTGAAATCTTTAATCGCATGTCTCATTCCGTCACCACCTGTAGCAGCACCAAATACGTGCTTCCACCCTGTCGTATTTGCAGTCATATAAGCTGCCGGCATTTGGATATTCTGGAATACCGTTGTTCCGTCAACTGTTAAACTTGCTTTTCCGTTCGGATCGATTGTCAATACAACCGGTACATCTTGTCTGATTTTCCACAAAGCGATGTTTCCAAGATAAGCCAAAGTTCCTGCACCAGCAGGCGAAAGTGTCCCGGTTACGTTATATCCCAGGTAGATTCCTGCAATGTTCGGACTGTTATCGTTCGCATCAAAAGAAAGTCTCAATTTAGAACCTGTTCCGTTTTGATTGCCTGTAGTTCCTACATCATTTCCAAAAGAATAGGAAAGCCCGTCAGCTCCACCAGTACCAAATGGTCCAACCGGTAAATCAGCAGTTAATTTAAAGGATACTGTCATCGCATTGTTCAATCCTGTGTGGAAAGCCGGGTCATTAATTGTTACCGAACCGTTCACACCTGTAGCTGAAGGAGTCAATTCTGCTCTTCCACCTGTAATTGCTGCACTTCCGCTTAATGTAACAACAGTAGGTGTTACATCACCTGCAGTTGCAAAGGGATTGGTATAAACTGTTTCAGTATTTGTTTGTCCGAAAATAGAACTTAAGGTAGCAGTACCACCTAAATTGATACAATCGTAATCGATAACTGCTACGTTCGCTCCAAATCCAACTGTAACCGAAGTCAAAATAGAATCGATTGCATCCGGACAAGTACTTGATCTGAAATCACTATATACTTTATAAACACTGTCAGCTGCTGGAGTGAAGTTGTAAGTATTGGAAGCACTCCAATCCTGTAAAATCGCACCGGTTGCACTGATAAATTTGTATTCGTAAGCCCCACCTCCGTTAATTACAGCAGGTGCTGCTGTTGCTGTAACAGTTACAGGAGTTCCAGGTGTACAAAGTGTTGAAGGCGTGTAAGCAGCCGACTTCGTAATTTTATTCAATGGAGTAACCATGACCATTGTAGTGTCTTTACATCCCATCAAATCTGTTCCTATGACTGAATAAGTAGTAGGATTCGTTGGACTTGCCATAACCGTATCGTTGTTTGCAACATTCAATCCTGTTGCAGGTGTCCACGCATAAGTTTCCGCACCAGTTGCGATAAGCTGTACCGGGTTTCCTGAACAAAATGCAATTGAAGTCAAATTCGCAGCTACAGTAGGAGCAGGATTCACATTGATGGTAGCGTCTTCAGAAGTATCCGCTGCACTTGCAGCACTGCATGTAGTAATCAATCTCACATTCACTGTTTGAGTTGGTGTAGCAGCATAAATCGGTGAAGTTGCTCCTGCATAATCCACCCATCCCGATCCATCATTGTATTGCCATTGGTAAGTTAAACCACTTGCAAATGTTGATCCTGTGCGAGATAAATTCACCGGTGTCGGGTTGTTAGAGCAAATTGTTGAAACGGATGCAACAGCGGTTGCATGTGTTGGAGTTCCCGCACATGCCGGAGCAGGTTCGTGATCAAATTGCATTTGTGGCACATATGAATATCTTCCATTTGCTGCCGGAGGGCTTGCCGGATTCGGATTCGTATTGTCATTTCGGTATTGCATCGAACGTTCAACCGAAGTTGCGTGATTTCTCCAAAAGATATCTCCGGTACTCCAGCTAGCTGTATTTTCATCTACTGCAACTACTACGTTACTAACACCATCCCATTGAAAGGGAGTTGTCAGAACCAATTCAACCCAGCTGTTTGCAGCAGGAGTTGTTAATGTACCTGAAAACACCTGCGTCAAACTTGCAGGGGAAACCCATGATGCTGCATTTAAATTCGGAAAACTTGCCTGAGTAGTACTTCCCATGAAAACTGTCCAGCTTGTAGAATTCTGTACAGAACCCGTTACATTGAAAAAGCGGATTTTTGTAATGGTATTTGGCTGTCCCTGAATTGCCGGAGCAAAATCAGATGCCAGGTAAATTTGCTGAGAATACGTATACCCGTAATTTCCATAGATCGGCACAAATGCCGATGTATTCGTTCCAGTAGCAACACTAGTCGTTACCGTCTGCGCAAAAGAAAGCAAAGAACCCATAGACATCAGGATTCCCAGCGCGAGATTCCTTGAGATCTTTTGATTCCTCATTTTTAAAGTTGTAAGTTTCTTCATAAGATTATGATAAGTTTAATTTTAGGCTAACTTATGAAGAACGGATAGTTTTTACTAAATGATTAGTGAGACAAAAGAGGGACAATTTCCATTCTGTGAAATGCTTAACGGCTGGAGTTTTGAAGCTTGTTAAATTGAACTAAATCCCCTTGATAAAGCGCGTTAGGTCGTCCAAAGATTCGATATTCAGCTTTTTACGCAGGCGCAGATTGGTCTTCCGAACCGAGTCGGGAGAGATTGCAAGGGTCCTGGCCATCTCCAAATTGGATAAATTGAGCTTAATTAATGCTGCCAGGCGGATTTCAGCTGCAGTGATCTCTGGAAATTGCTCCTGGAAGAAACCAAAGAATCCCGGGTTTAATTTTTCAAAGAGGCGTTTGAACTCGATCCAGTCGTTTTCGGTCAATAAGGAGAAGGACTGCAAATCATTTAACATCGTTTCCTTCTCTAAATCGGTTCTTGAATGCTGGTTCTTTTCAAAAGACTCGACCTGTTCCTGTAATTCAAAAATTTCTTTGTTCTTATCAAACATGGTTGAAAGCAAAGTACGCATTTCGCGTTCGGTAGCATGCAGCTCGTCTTCCATTTTTTGAGCTCGCAGGGTCAATAATTCTTTATCTTGCTTGCGTTTGCGCTGAATTTGCTTGATAATGATAAAACTCGTCAGGCCCAGGATAAGACAGATCACAAAAAGTCCCAGGATAATCAGTTCATCCGTTTTCTTTTTTTCTTTATAAATGATGTTTTCTCCCTGTTTCCGCTCAAACTCAATCTGGAACTCGGCGTTTTGAATGTTCAGGAATTGTCTTTTTTCTTCATTGATCTCCTTATAGGAAATGAACTTCCGGAAACTTTTCAATGCTTTTTCATACTGCCCCAGCTTCTCATAATAGGTAATCTTCGTTCGATAAAGTGTTCCCCACAACTGCGGATTTGTTTCATTCTGCATCAAACTGTCAAACACCTTCATTTTTAAGGTCGACTGTGCCAGTTTATTTTCCATCAGGTCCAACTCGATCAATGAAGCCAGGGCATTGATCTGACTGTTTTTCTGAGCGCTCCTGGTACTGACTTCGTAATCAAATTCGATCAACCTTCTTGCCTTTTCGTTTTGCTTTTTCGACAAGGCAATGTATCCCAGGTTCCCGGACAAAATTCCCGTCCAAGCTTCATTCTTTAATTTCACCGCTTGGTTATAAGCCTTTTGAAGGTAGAACTCGGAAGTTTCATTATCTGCCTTATCGCGGTAGATCAAACTCAACGTATTGTAAAGTTTAATTTTGTCTTCTTCGGAAATATGCGGATGGTGCAGGGAAATTTTCAGGTGCTTTTCAGAAAGGTCAAACCGCCTGAAGAAATAGTAAACCTGACCTAATGTTTCATGAAACAGAGCCAGGTATGGCTTTTTCGAAGTGTAAACATCCTTTTCTTCCCGCAAGGTGATGTATAAAAAGTAATAAGCTTCCCGGTATTTTTGTCCTTCATTCAATCTGCGGCCAATTGCAAAACACAATTCAGGATACTCATTTGTTTCAGAGACTTTATCCGATTTACATAATTTTTTCAGGAAACGGTTCCATTCTCCATTGTTTGAAAAATCTGCACTGTTGACCGATTCGAAGAGTTGAACATACGAAGTTCCTTTGGAATCGTGTTCGGAAATAATCCTTGCAACGCCCTGATCGGCATTCATTTTCGCTCCAAATGAGGTTGAAGTCAGAACGCAAGAAAAGATCAGGATCAGATTATAGCAAATTTGTTTCAACGTGTTTCAGTATAGGGGGTAATCCTACAAATGTAAACTATTTCTCGCTTAGAAAAAATCGCTACCTCATCAAATTTACGTGACCGGACATTTCGTGTTTTTCGTCGTTGTCATCGTCCTTAAAACGAATCACCCAGGTGTATATTCCCACCGGAGACATTCCCCGGGAATAGGTTCCATCCCAACCTATTTGGGTATCGCTTGATTCGAAAATCAATTCTCCCCAGCGATTGTAAACATAGAACTCATAAGATGCAGGTGAAAATCCTGCTGTCATGATCGGAAGGAAAACATTGTTGTGCTCATCTCCGTCGGGTGTAAAGGTATTCGGAACGTAAACAATCAATTGATCTTTCACGATTACGATTCGGTATGTGGTATCTCTGCATCCCTGGTCTGAGATCACGATCAGTTCTACCTGGTAGTTTCCTACCTGTCCGATCGGGAATTGATGCGTTGGACTCACTTCCTGTGAATATGTTCCATCGTCAAAATTCCAAAGATTCTGATCATTGAATAGGGATGTGTTCTCAAAATTGGTGGTTGGATCAATGGAAAAGACCTGCTGCGGATTGTAATTAAAACTCGCAACCGGCAAAGGATCCACGCAGATCATGTCTGTAATTGTTGCCGTGCTGGTGCACAAATTATCTGCCGTAATAGTCAGTGTGACATCGAAGCAATCGATTCCGGTATACTGATGTTCCACGATTGCATTATTGGAAGACCCTGTTCCGTCACCCAAATCCCAGGTAACTACAGATCCCGGATTTGCAGAACTTTCATTGATAAATTCCACATCCAAAGGAAAACATCCTTTTACCACATCTGATGAAAAGGCAATGATCGGGTTCTCTGTGATTTGGATATTCACTTTCACCGTATCGTTTATGCACATCGAATCAGCCGGCAGAACGTATGCAAATGTATAGTCTCCGTTTGCCAAAAGCGACAGGTCCAAAACACCCGTTGGTGCATCAAACTGATTGGTTGGAAAAGGAGAAGTTTCTGTCCAGAATGGCGTTAGTGTTTGGAATACTCCAGCGGTGTATTGATCCAGGTCAACGGTAGATCCGGCGGAATTACACAAATGCAGGCTCGTTGGGTTGACAGAAACCGGCTGACTGTTTACCTGAATTTGGAATTGACTGGTATCATTCAAACAGTAGGTTCCGGAAACAACATATTCCAGCGCGTTTGAACCGATTGCACCGTTTACGGTTAACTGCCCGGTAGGGGTTAAATTGGCCCCAAGTCCGTTATTCACATCCAACCAGATTCCTCCCGGGGTGCTTCCGGCAGAAAGCAGGTCATTGAGATCCACCACACCGTTGGTTTCGCACCAAACTGCCAGGCTATCGTTTCCTGCATATTTCTGGTCCTCAACGGAAATGGTAATCGCATCTGTTGTGGCACATTGTGCCGGATTTGTGACGGTTACCTGGTAAGTTCCCGCGCTTGTAACGTTCAAAGTCTGATTAGTTGATCCGCCCGTCCACAAATAGGTGCTGCCCGGATTTTGAGCATCCAAAATAAGATTCGAACCTTCACAAAGTGTGGTGTCCGGGCCTAAATTGACGACAGGGAAAGAACTGTAAGTAACCACTATGGTGTCGTATGAATAACAAATCGGTTTGAATGTAATGTCATCCAGGACGAAATCATTTCCTCCCGGGTTTATGTTCTGATTTGCGATACAGATCTGTGCAGAAGTATTTAATCCCGAGTTCCAGACCTGGAAATATTGCTGCCAGGAACATCCGATTGTGGAGGTGGAGAATACCGATCCCAATAAATTCCCGTTAATGGTAAATTGCAGCTGGGCCACATTCACTTCATTCAATGCATTGGAAACCCACGATCCGAACTGATAATCGGTATTGGCCTGAACAGGCACATTCTGGCACCAGACATTGATTCCCGGTGTTCCCGATCCGTTTACAACCATCATTTGGGTTCCCGGAGCCGTAGTATGATCTGCACAAGGCGTGAAATTACTGTGTGCCGAAAAAGGAGAGCTTGTAATGGCATAAGTTCCCGGATTGGAGACCAAGCCCCAGGTTCCGCCTGTTCCAACTGCATAACCGGTGGTAAAACCTGTATTTCCGGATTCAAAATCCCCGTTCACGATCTGATTGCTTCCGAGCTTCCCTACTTTTACACTGTAGGTTCCCGGGCCGGTAACAAAACGGGTCGGAGCAGTGGAATTATTATTCCATCTGTAGGTGTCATAAGGTCCGGATGTTGCCGCATTCAGGGTAATTGTTTGTCCGGTACACAGGGTAGTATCCGGTCCCAGGTTCACAGACGGGATATTCCCGATTGTGATGGTAAAGTTGGATGCATCATTGGCACATCCTCCGGATCCGGTTACGGTATAAGTAAACGTGTATGATCCCGGATTCAATCCATTGGTACTAAAAACGGAAGTCGCTGTATTGAAGTTTCCGGAAGCCGGAGCGGTAGTTTCCGCCCAGGTACCTCCTGCAGTCGATCCGGCTGATAAAAAGGAAGACATGGTAATAGCCGGGCCAGCTCCGCAATAATAAGCTCCGTTGTCAAATCCGGCAGAAGGTGGTTGTGAAATCGTAACGGTGAATTGCTCTTCATCAGAACAACCTGCTATGCCACCGTAAACATAAAGTGTCTGAGAGGTGGTAATGGTTTGACCGGCATTCAATGCGGTTCCTGTTCCTCCCGGACCGGTGTAATATTTTTCGTTCCCCGCAAGTACTGAACCCGTGATGGCTGGCAACACGTACGATTGACAAGCCTGCACATTCGCAACGGGGTTTAAATTCGGTGTATTGATATAGGAAACGGTGACCTGTGCACTGGAATCCGCACAGCCAGCCGCACCATCAATGGTGTAAGTATACATTCCGTTGGTGTTTGTTCCCGGTGTATAAGTTCCCAAATATCCGTTGGTAAGTGCAGAAGGTCCTGTCCAGATTCCGCTTTGGGACAAACTTCCCGAGAACAGGGAATACAGGTCCATTCCGGCTGCTCCAATGCAGGAACTGTGATTCAATACCAAAGGAACAGGCTGACATTGCGACAGGCGCAGATCATCAAACCCGATATCATTCCCCGGACCGCCCGGGATATTGGTGAAAATTTCGAAGTAAATAATGGACGTCGGTGCCGTAAACGCAGGCATCGTGATGTCATTCCAAACGCTGTTATTGAGCACATTCTGTGTAACAATGACATTTCCGGAGGCATCTTTTACGTTAATAGTGAGGTTATTGGTACTGAAAAATGCATCCCTGGTAGAAAAACTAAAGCGGTAATTCTGTCCCACGCAAATGTCTGTGAAAGGCTGCATATAGATCGATCCAAAAAAACCATCCGTCACATTCAGGTACATTCCCTGGGAACCCGTTCTGACACAACCGGCAAAAGTCTGAGGCGTGTTTTGGTAAGTTGCAGCCGGAAAAATGTGGGGAATAACCGTTGAGTACTCAAAAGAATCATAGAAAACAGAAGTCCAGTTGCATTGGGAAAAACCGGTAAAAGAAAATCCGAGCGGAATTAAAATCCCGAGTTTAACCAAATGAGAGAGCTTTTGGAAGATCATTGTTCTGTACTTTATAACTGATAAACTCCAAAAATAGGTTAACGTTGCTTTAAGTTACCGGGACAAATGCGGGACAAAGTGAGGAAAACAGGCAAGCCGTTTTTATTTTAACGCCATAGATGTTCAACAGTTGAAAAAGTTCAATGAGTTCAAAATACTGAATACTGCAATCAATTTTGAACTTTGATTCCGATCCGTCGCGGCGGAAGGAATTGAACTTTTGAACTGTTTGAACTTTTTAAACCTTCTACAGGCTCCAATATTCCAGCTCCCTGACTTTTCCTTTATAGGTTCCTTTGATGTCCACGAAAACACCTTTGTTGTCTTTCATCAGGGATTTGAAATAGGTTTCATCCAGGTTCTTGTAGGCTTTATGGTTTACGGCCACTATGATTGCATCGTAGTTTTTCCCGATCTCCACCAGGCTCACTCCGTATTCGTGTTCCATTTCTTCGGAAGATGCGTGCGGATCCACCAGGTCCACTTTTACCTGGAAAGATTTCAACTCGTTTACTACATCAATCACTTTGGAATTGCGGATATCGGAAACGTCTTCCTTAAACGTTGCACCCATCACCAAAACTTTCGCTTCCTGGATGTGTCTGCCCTGCGCAATCATTTTCTTCACGGTTTGCTTCCCGATGTAAAAGCCCATAGAATCGTTTACATACCGGCCGCTGTTGATGATCTTGGCATGGTAACCGGCCTGCTGCGCTTTGTGCGTCAAATAGTAAGGATCCACACCAATGCAATGTCCGCCAACCAATCCAGGAGAGAAGCGCAGGAAATTCCATTTGGTTCCGGCTGCTTCCAGCACATCATAGGTATTGATTCCCAAACGGTTGAAAATGATAGACAATTCGTTGATCAAAGCAATGTTTACGTCCCGCTGGGTATTCTCAATGATCTTCGCTGCTTCTGCCACTTTGATCGAAGCCGCACGGTGAACTCCGGCAGCAACTACCAATTCATAGGTCTTTGCAATTTCTTCCAGGGATTCGGCACAGCATCCCGAAACCACTTTCACTACATTTTGCAGCGTGTGTTCTTTATCTCCCGGATTGATGCGCTCCGGTGAATAGCCTACTTTGAAGTCGTCTTTGAATTTCAAACCGGACAAGTCTTCCAGTACCGGAATACAGTCTTCTTCCGTACAACCCGGATAAACGGTCGATTCAAAAACAACGTAGTCTCCTTTTTTCAAAACCTGGGCAACCGTTCTGGAAGCTCCCAACAGCGGACGCAGGTCCGGCAGGTTTGCATCGTCAATCGGAGTGGGCACTGCAACCACGTAGAACTGCACATCCTTGAGGTCATTGATATCCGCGGTAAAATGAATGTCACAACCTTCGAAATCGGCAGCAGTAAGTTCGTTGCTCGGATCTTTTTGGTTCCGCATCATGTCAACACGACCCTGGTTAATATCAAACCCTACAACCCGGATCTTTTTAGCGAATTCCAATGCAATCGGAAGTCCCACATAACCCAGACCAATGACTGCCAGTTTTGCTTCTTTCGCTACTAGCTTATTGTAAATTGAGCTGTTCATTTCTTACCTTATAAATGCGTTCTATAATTTCCACTACTTTCAATCCTTCCAAAGCATTGGTGGTTGCAGAAGTTCTTCCTTTCAATGTATCGATTACGTTCGTAATGACAAAATGGTGATTGGCAGCAGATCCTTTATATGCTCCGTAATCATTCCCGGGGTTTGTGGGAGCCAGTTCCGGCATTTCATAACCGGGCACGTTGCACACTTCCACTTCGTTCATGTATTGTCCCCCGATCTTCACACTTCCGTTCCTTCCAACGATGGTCATGGAACTTTCCAGGTTCTTATCGGCCACAGCCGTAGAATAATTGATGCATCCCATTCCGCCATTGATGAAATCAAAGCTCACAAACCCGGAATCTTCAAAATCCGTAGAATCTTTGTGTGTAAAATCTGCAAATTTCCCCTGGATATTGTC